>JAAYJU010000182.1 GCA_012522735.1 Clostridiales bacterium
AGCTCTTCTTCTCTTCGCTTTGCTGCCAGCTGCTTTCTTTCCTCAAACTTTCTTTTTTCCTCTTCTTTTCTGGCTTCTTCTATTTTTTTTTGCTCCTCTTCTCTCTTTAATGCCTGTAATCTCTTTTCCTCTTCCTTGCGCTTTCTTGCCTCTTGTCTACGGTTCAGCTCCTCCTTATTGTCGGGCTCTGCTTTAATGCTTTTAACCTTAGTACTGATGGCGGCCATGTATTCCATACGATACTGCTCAAGTTTTTCAGGCTGCGATACCTCATGCTCTAGTCTGACCTTACAAAAATTCTCAAGATAATCTAAGAGATTAAGACGAATCATCTGCTTTTTTACCGATAGATTTGTCATTTTATCCACAAGTATTAAAGCCGCACCTGCTAAAACACCAACAGCACCTGTGTATAAAATTTGTTCGCGACTTATTTCAAAAACCACCCCAAAAACAGCGCTTATAGGGATGATAAGGAAGCTCAGTAAAAGAGCTTGTCCACTAATGTTTTCCCATGTGGATAACAAAATCCCTAAGAATTTATATTTTGTCAAGTTCTTATCCACAAAGGTATCCACATTATTAACACCAATATTGAGTTTATAACAGGTTTCAAACTTCATCTTCATATGCTTCAAAATCTTATTGTTAGTAGAGCCTAGCCTATCAGATTCCTTTACTAGGTATATGTACACCATATCCAATATGAAGCGAACCAGAATTCCCAGCCCGCATAGACATGCAAAGGTATAGATAATAATATTGTTATTATAGATATTCTGAATCATAAAAAGCCCCTCTCTTTTCCATATTTTTACATTCATTATAGCCTGAAATGTACTTTTTGAAAAGGGAGGGATTTGAAAATCGATAGACAAGGGGCGACAGGAAACTACATCTATAGCTAGCGCTCCGGCTCTAGCTCCGGAAGGCTTATGTATGTGTCCAAACCATCATCGGCAATATCTATTGTATAGCTCTTAGTTCTGTATCCTTTCTTAATGAAGGTTACTACATGACTTCCTATAACCTTTTTAAAGCTGCCCGGGGATACCCCTTTAAATTCTCCGTTTAGATACACTGAAGCGCCCAAGGGATTTTGAATATATATTAAGCTATCATTGTCAATTATGGGATCATCATCATTCTCATCTATCAAGGAATCAATGAATTCAGGATTATCATGATTATCATCATTATTATCATGATGCTCACTATCCCAGTCATTATAATCTATATGGCCAGTATCATCATCTCCTACCCCTACGGTCTCTTCCCACTCTATTATACTGACATCATCCCTGCTTTCTAATTCAGGAAGAACAATCTGGATCTTCTTAGTAGCATAATCAACCACAAGATTCCCACGGTAGGTAGAATATCCACCTAGAGATACCTCTATGCTATGTTCACCATATTCTAACTCGACTGGGCTTGCATAGGTGGTAAGCTCTTTGTCTATAAATAGGTCTGCCCCAAGTGGTGTTATCTCAAATGTAATCTTACCATGTTTTGCAGGCTCGGGTCCTAGATCTCCTACGGATACCACCGTCTCTTCATCGCGATTTACCGTAATGTTCTTTGTGCCGCTATACTCACCGTTCTCAACGGTAAGATTGTAATTGCCCTCTCGGATTGTAAAAACCATATTCTCCGTTACCTGTGAAACAGCCTCATAGCCCACTGTGATACTGCCACCCAAAAAAGCTTCATAATCCTTTATTCTGACTGTTCCATGTCCCTTTGTTACTATAAGAGACCAGATAGTCTCATCAATACCACGCACTGTAAGCTCATCCTGTATAGCCAAATCTTCTAATGTTATAAGGCTGTCACCATCAAAGACAAAGGGTTCGCTGTAGGTATAGTTTGATTTAGCGATTTTAATAGTTTTCTCATCAGGATAAGTAATCATGTTATTGACACCGATATACTCCCATGCCTTCTTTGAAAATCTTAAGCTTGTCATTTTGTCTCTTGTGCTTTGATAGCTTATATCAACAATTAAGCCTTTTTCAATCCTATCTACAGATATGTTCTGATCATATTTGTCAAGAAGACTTGTCCCTCCGGTATAATTAAGCCTTATCTCTTCATTGGCATTAATATCAAATAGGTGTATTATACCTGTCGATTTGTCAATGTCAAGCACAATAGCTACTGTACCTTTATCGGGTGTATTTACCCCTAGTGACTTATTATTATCTTCTTGCTGAGCTTGATTGCTTGGCGCTCGCCTGCTGCTTGATCTTCCACTCTTTCCGGCCTCAAATAAAGCAAAACCTAAAATGGTTGTAAAAAAAGTCAGACCAATCAAAAGGCTTAGGATTGGCCTGGTATGTATCCGTGATTTGTTCTTTTGTTCATTTGTATTTACTGCCATATTTATTACTATGCCTTTCTGGTGTGTCTGTACAATATAAGTATAACATATTTGAGGATTTAGGCAATCCCCCCAAAGCTTGGTAAACAAATATATATAATAAGTTAATTATATGATGAATATGCAGATTATCACTCGCGGAGATTATAAAACGCTCTCTAAACGCTTTAAGAATACCTTCTTTTTAGGGTTCTGATCTCCGATGCTATTAAGTTTTTGAATATTACGTCCGGATACCCAAGCTTTTTTACCATTATAATAAAAATTTGTAATCTTCCAAAATTTTTCAGGATACAGTAATAGCA
>JAAYJU010000183.1 GCA_012522735.1 Clostridiales bacterium
ATTGAGAGTGAGAAGAGGGCTAGGCAAAAGAAGCATATGGATGAGGAATATGATAGACATATTCATCCGATGAAGCAGAAGAAGACTGCCAAGACAAACTGGACGAAGCAATATGAAAAGGGAAGTCTAGACGATGAGGAGGAGTTTTGAGTAAAGAAATTAAAATATCCGTGCGAAGCCTTGTGGAATTTATATTGCAATCGGGTAATCTTGATAATACCCGTAGCGGTAAGAACGAGGTAGAAGCAATGCATGCCGGAGGGCGTGTACATAGAAAGCTCCAAAAGCAGATGGGAGCGGACTATACAGCTGAGTTTCCACTAAGTATAACGCTTCCAATCACTTATGATGATGTATCCTTTGACTTAACAGTGGACGGCAGAGCAGACGGAATAATTATGAACAACCTGATAAAGGATGATGAATTCTCCCTTCTTATATTTGAAGATGAGGATAAGAATAAACCCGAAATCACTATTGATGAGATAAAGGGAGTATATATGGACATAGCCCATCTTACTGAGCCTGTTTCTGTTCACAGGGCTCAGGCCATGTGCTATGCTTATATTTATGCGCTTAAATATCAGCATTCACGTATAGGAATAAGGCTGACATACTGCAATCTAGAGACAGAGAGTCTAAAGTACTTTGAGGAGGCATTTTCTCTGGATGAGCTGAAGAGTTGGTTTGATAAATTGATAAACGAATATTCAAAGTGGGCTGTCTGGCAGATGAAATGGCTTAATAAAAGGGATGAAGAGATTAATAAGCTTGATTTTCCCTTTGATTACAGGGAAGGACAAAAGGAGCTTGTTACCGGTGTCTACAAAACAATACTTAGAAAGAAAAAGCTCTTTATTGAGGCCCCTACAGGGGTAGGTAAAACCATATCGACGGTTTTTCCGACTGTCAAAGCTATGGGTGTGGGTATTGTAAATAAGATATTTTATCTTACAGCAAAGACTATTACTAGAACCGTAGCGGAGGATACATTTCATTTGCTTTCTGAACAGGGCCTTTCTATGAAGGTAACCACCATCACGGCTAAGGAAAAGGTATGTATACTAGATAAACCTGATTGTAATCCTATCTCCTGTCCCAGAGCAAAAGGCCATTATGATAGAGTAAACGATGCGGTTTTTGATTTACTAAGCTGCGAGGGTAATCAGATAACAAGAGATTTGATACTGTCTTATGCTAATAAACATAATGTCTGTCCCTTCGAAATGTCCTTAGATGTAACCCTGTGGTCAGATGCAATTATATGTGATTATAATTATGTCTTTGATCCTAATGTATATCTTCGAAGGTTTTTCATGAATGATAAACAAGAGGATTATGTATTTTTGATAGATGAGGCACATAATTTGGTGGAAAGGGCAAGAGAAATGTACAGTGCTGTCTTACTTAAGGATGATTTTCTTAAAGTAAAACGGCACATAAAGGATGGAAATGCCAAGTTAATAAAACTACTTGACCAATGCAATAAGGACCTTCTTAAGCTCAAAAGAGAATGTGATGAGTTTGAAATAGTCCAGGAAATTAACGGAATTTACATGCACTTGATGGGATTAATGACTGAGTATGAAGCATACCTTCAGGAATATAAGAGCAGTGATGGCAGTGAGGAGATAATTAAGCTCTATTTGGATATAAGGCATTTTCTAGCTATATACGAAATACTTGATGATAATTATACAATCTATACTGATTATGATGAAGGTGACAGATTTAGAATCAAACTCCAATGCATGGACCCTTCAAGAAATTTAATGAAATGTTATGAGAGGGGCAGAAGTGCGGTACTATTTTCAGCTACATTACTTCCCATAGCTTATTATAAGGAACAGCTTGGTGGTAAAAAGGAGGATTATGCTGTATACGCGCCATCCTCATTTGGCATAGAGAATAGGCTTATTATGGTAGCTGCTGATGTCTCTACAAAATATACCCGCAGAAACAAAAGAGAATATGGCAAGATATTAGAATATATAAAAGAGTTTACTAATCTTAGAACAGGAAATTATCTGGTATTCTTTCCTTCGTATCAAATGATGCAATCGATTTATGATCTGGCAGAGGGTGAAATAGATGGCTTGGTTATGCAAAGCTCGAATATGACTGAGGAGGAAAGGGAAAGCTTCCTTGAAGAATTCGTGGAGGAGCCGGAAGTATCAAGAGTTGCTTTTTGTGTAATGGGAGGAATCTTTTCTGAGGGAATTGACCTAAAAAGTAGCAGGCTTATAGGTGCAGTCGTAGTAGGAACAGGTCTACCCATGGTATGTAATGAAAGGGAATTATTTCGGGGATATTTTGATGCCAAGAACGATAAGGGATTTGATTATGCCTACCTTTATCAGGGTATGAACAAGGTCCTGCAATCAGCCGGACGAGTTATCCGAACCAAGGAGGACCGTGGTGCAATTCTATTATTGGATGAGAGATTTCTTCAAGCTCAGTACTATTCATTATTTCCTAAGGAATGGTTTCCCTTTGAGTCTGTATATCTTGATTCCATGACAAGTATGGTCACAGATTTCTGGAAAGAAACTAACAATAGCGACCATTAAAAATGTAAGGTACTGTTAGAATATATATAGTCCGAATCCTTGGATAAGAAATTCTTACCTGAAACAGCACGATACAGGGTATTGATAATATGAAACCACAATCCACCTAGTGAGCCTCCGATTAAGGCATAAATCACATCATCAATATCACATCTGTTAGGGATTAAAAAATATTGGAACAATTCTATACCTAGCGGAAGTATTAGTAAGAATAAAAGTCTTACTAATTTTGATTTATTACGTAATAATAAGACACCGTAAAAACCGTAGGGGATATATATAAGTATCCTACTAAGTAAATATGTAATAATATCACTTAGGGGTATCATTTCATTTATATAATCCTCTATCTGTGTTGCAACCCACCAGAATGGGGTAAAATTCTCCTGATTGGTTTTTACACGGTAGAGCAATGGAATCGAAGCATCTGCAAATGAAATATATAAAATTATACCTATATAAAATAAAACAAAAATGATACTTACATTCCGATAGAAGGCATTAAATTTCTCGATTCTGCTACCATAATCAAACATATTTCGTATAAAGCAATGTAGCATCGGAACAATCCAATTAATAATTATAATACCAAATAGAGTGTTGGTGAATGGAAGCAGATTAGTCTCTGTTCCAAGATAGGTCAACAAGGTAATAATAATAGATATAAAAAGTAGCAGTATGGTGTATACGGTGCAGGATTCATAAGTCAGAGATTGTTCTAAAAGAACATGGGTACATATGAGAACTATTACTGTGCTTATGCCAAGGATCAAATATGGAGATGCGATGAAATAATAAGCTGTAAATTGAACCAAAATACTTATTATACTTAAGAAAACAATCATGGAAGATATCTCCATGTGAGAGCGCCTACGCATGGTTACACCTGCTTTCATTATAATATCATTCGAATTTTTCCGGGAATACAAGAGACCTTTATATGTGAACTAAAGGCAGGAACCTCTCCGTCCGTATGGACGGCAATTTTCCTGTCTGGCAAAATCTCAATACTGGAGCAATGAAAAGTCTCAACTCCTTTAAAGTTAATATGCTTGCCAAATAAAATAGTAGGAAAAAGAAACATGATTGAAGCTCTGGATAAGCCATGGACAAGGCAAATGCTAAGCTTACCGTCTGTAGGGTCAGCATCCGGAGCTATCTTAAGGCCTCCTCCTTCAAACTTGTGGATCATATTTGATATAAGAAGAACCTTTTTGTATTTAGCTGTCTTTATCTTATCTACAATAACGGTAGTATCTTGAAGCTTGGTGGTAAATAGCTGCTTAAGAGCAATTGCCAAATATATAAATTTACCAGCCCCAAAGCTGTTTAATCTTTTTTTTAATGTTGATTTTTGAACCTCTTCGCATACCCCAGCATCATATCCAATTCCGCTTGAGCATCCGAATTTTCTGGGCTTAATATCACTATCCTCAAATGCTATTTCACCATAATCCAGATATATAAATCTATTTGGCTTCAAAACATTTGACAAGGATTTAAGTGGCTTCTTAGGTATCTTAAGGCTTCTTGCTAAATCATTACTGGAGCCTGAAGGGATATATCCCAGTATTACATTCTCATAATTGTCTATTCCGTTAATAACTTCATTTAATGTTCCGTCGCCTCCTAGGACTACTATGTTCTTTATACCTTGATTTTCATGACAGATTTTCTCGGCAAGCTTTATGGCATGTCCTTCTTGCTTAGTAAAGTCTGCAGTATATGTTATATTTTGGCGATCCAACTCATCTTTTACTGTCCACCAATGGCGAATACCCTTGCCTGAGCTTGACTTCGGATTGATAATGAAATGATACATATCTATTTCTTTCTCCTTGCTCTTTAATCTGTCTATATTAAAGACTAATTAAATATTATATGAAATCAGCTATATTGTCAATAATTTGCACCTGAATAATTCTAGGAATTCTTTCAACCTAAAAACAGGCACAGAATTGTCCCCCATTCATAAGATATATAGAACAAAAGAGTTTGCTAAGCTGCTGACAAATATTGAAAGGAGTATTTTTGAATGGATAGACGAATGTATCGTGGCAATACCGGGCGCGGTAGATATGTCGCGCCATATGGGCCGACACAACCGGTATGTGATGATATCGTAGGAAAAGACTGTGGCTGTCAAAAGAGCAGGAGCTATTGTGAGGATGATTTTAAACCTGAACGTTTTCCGATAGGAATGTGTTATGTTCCATGGCAGTGTTTCAGAGACCTTTATGAGAATGAATTTGCCGCCCTGGCAAACGGAACTCTATTTAAGGAATTACAATATGACTGGTATGGAAGGGGTTGTTAGTTGATGAGTGTAAACAATAGAGATAAGTTATTTGCTTGTATTACAGCAACCAGCTTCGTTATGGATGACTTAAGAATATATCTTGATACCCATCCTACAGACCAGGAAGCACTGGATTATTGGGAAAAGGTAAGTAGAGTCAGAAATGAAGCTGCCCAAGAGTATACAAAATGTTATGGACCTATATACAGCTATGATGTTAATGTTAAAAACAAGTGGACCTGGGTAGAAGAACCCTGGCCATGGGAAGGTAGGTGCTAGTGTATGTGGAGTTATGAGAAAAGATTGCAACACCCTGTAAATATAACATGTCGTAACCCTAGACTGGCGCAGGTTATAATTAGCCAATTCGGCGGTCCCGATGGTGAGCTTGCCGCATCTATGCGCTACCTGTCTCAGCGTTATTCTACAAAGAATAGAAAGGTTGCCGGTGTATTAACAGATATAGGAACAGAGGAACTGGCTCATATGGAAATGGTTAGTGCAATAGTCCATCAGCTTACCAAGAATATTACACCTCAGGAAATTATGGATAGTGGATTTGAGAAATACTATGTAGACCACACCTTGGCATTGTGGCCTCAGTCAGCCGGGGGTATACCCTTTACAGCGACATTCTTCCAGAGTAAGGGTGATCCTATTACCGACCTGGTAGAGGATATGGCGGCAGAACAGAAGGCCAGAACCACCTATGATAATATTCTACGTCTGGTTCATGACCAGGAGGTATGTGACCCGATAAAATTCTTAAGACAAAGAGAGATCAACCATTTCCAGAGATTTGGTGAAGCGCTTAGGATAGTTCAAGATGAACTTGATGCTAAGAATTTCTATGCCGTGAATCCGGATTATCTGCCGGACTTATGTAAATAAGATAGTTGTCCATTGTCAGAATTTTAGTAGTATATAAACGAAGCTACAAAAAATAACATATAATAAGCCACCTGCTAACCGGTGGCTTATTATACAGGTGCGAGTGGTTTAAGCCTAAACCGAAAAATAATGAAGGGGCTTCCGCATAATAAAAGTTACTGAAGCTCTTTTTAAGTGAGGTTTGAATGCGATAAATGATAACATAGTGGAACTGAAGAACAGGCCCATAGTAAAATTGACACTTTATGTAGGTTGTTTGATGTAGTATAATTACAATAAAGCTTAAGTGGCGCATTTTTGATTCTGAAAAATGTTGTAGGTTGAACCATCGAGATGCCTGGTGATATCATATGGATGGAAGTTTAAGAAAGTGGTGAGGCCAATGTTAAAATAGCTCTAAATGATTCTTTAAATACTCTAAGCATATCATATGACAAAATTATATATTAAAAGGAGGTTAATATGGTTGAACTTGAAACCATACGGCTTGAATGGTGTGATTACATAATGGAGAAGAAAATTTTGGTGAGAAGATATTTGAAAAAGCTAAATAAAGAAGAAATTAAATTCTAATGGAAAATTAAGAAATTACTAATGTCCCCTATATATTGTAAAGGAGAGGAGTTAGAGGTATACTATCATTACAATAAATAACATATTATTACATTGAAGTGGTAGTGTAAAGTAACGTATGAAAACCCTGAGCCTAAAAAATAGGCTCAATCAGAACCTTGAAAATTGCTAAATATAGTTTTTTGGCTACTGCCGCCGCCCTTGACTGCATGACAAAACAATGCTCC
>JAAYJU010000184.1 GCA_012522735.1 Clostridiales bacterium
CTTATCCAAGATAATCACCCTTTTATTATGACATAAAAATCACATCATAAAAAGGTGCTAATTATCTTGCACTAATCTACTTATTCGTGAATATTTTAATCCATACAGCTTGATTTGTCAATTCAGTATGTGACAGCAACCCCGTCCCCTTGTCACTGTGTCACCTGCCCTTGTCACATGTGTGACAACAACCCCGTCCCCTCGTCACCTGATGGTCTGGGCGACAGCTCCGTAGCTTTTTAGGTATCCGTACTCCTTAAGCTCTCTTTCTTGGTCTTCCTTCATGGCATAATAGAAATCTACCTTGTTCTGCCATATGGCTTTATATTCCTCATCGTTTCTATGGTCGGGGAGATTAAAGTCATTACTTAATATTTTACCAAAATAGTCTGTGAACTTCTCGGCGCCAGATAGATTAAGGTGAAGGCCTCCATCAAATGTATCCTTATCATATTCGATTCCTATCTGCTCCTCGGCAACATCAAGGAAATTAATATAGGTCAGATCATTCTCCTTAGCAAAGTCCACCATCTGCTGATCCCGCTCGGGATACCAATAAGGATATACACTGGGTGATTTTATAAGGATTAGTTCTATATCTTTATCCTTACAAAGCTTGGCCATCTTCTCCAGATAGTAATAGCTATTATCCCCGAAGCTATAATCTGCCATTACTCTTCCCTCAGGTATATAACCAACGGGCTTTATATCCACTCTCATAAGATATCCATTATGGGAAAGCCTATCCTTACCTAACAAATACTTAAAATCTTCTGAGCTTATATCATTCCATCTTGAGTGATATCTAAGAAGCGGAAATATATAGGTTATCATGTCCTCATCTTCCATCATTGAAGCCTTGATGGCTCCAATCTTTTGCTTAGACAGCTTCATGCCATCCAAGGTCAGCCTGTTATATGCTTCCTTCTGAGGCTCATTATATTTCATAGACAGTACATTAAACACTACTGCCTTGGGCTTTTCATATTCAAGTGTTTCTTCAAGCAAATAGTAGGATTGCCAGATAAGCTGCTGAGCGCTTCCTCTTATGTAGCTTGTTATGCCGTATTTTTCCCATAGGGTAACAGGAGATACATTTGAAAATACCTCACAATCTCCTACAAAGATTAGATCATGCTTTTTTTCTTCCTTATAATACTCTTCTACCAGATTTCCCTCAGGGATCTCCGACATATATTTAGGCATAAATAATTCCTGTAAAAAGACTATTACAAGAAGTAATAATAGCACCGCAATAATATTTATTAAGATTTTTTTTATCTTCATGACTTATCAGCCTTTCTTACCAAACCAACTAAAATCCTGAATTATAAATTTAGCTTCTTTTATTAGTTCGCACATACTAGAACTGACTATATATAAATTGGCTTGCATCATAACCCACGCCATATGCTCCAAATATCAATATTGATATAATAAGTAGGAAATATGATAGGTATCTAACAGTAAGATGCTTTGAGGCCAGCTGCTGTCTATAGCCTAGGGATCTTGATGCCAGGCTTACATATAATATTAGTAATACAGCCGGTATTAATACCATATAGTCAGATGGGGTTAATCCAAACCTTAAGAGTCCACCATTAAATAACTCAGTCCAGTTCCATTTTGTGAATACAGTACCATACATCCTAAATGTAGTAGCTACATTTCTATAAGTATCCAGGGTACGAAGAAAACTCATCAGCCAGAATGTTCTTGCAACCTGAAAGAGTCTATACCAGAAGGTATGTAACACGTTAAATCGCTTATGAAAACGATTATATAGGGGTGTACATTCTTGGGACACAAGTATTACCAAGCAGTTTAATAATCCCCATACTATAAAATTCCATGCAGCTCCATGCCATACACCTGTTGTAAACCATACTATGATTGTGGCTATATATACAGGAATTCTTTTTCCGATAGCATCACCGAATAGCTTCCTACACTTCTTTGATAGGTTCAGCATGGATTTGCTGACTGATATAGGGAAAAACATATACTCTCTGAACCATGTTCCCAAAGTAATATGCCATCTTCTCCAGTATTCCACGATAGATTTTGAAAAATATGGTCTTTCAAAATTCTCCTTAAGGCGAACTCCAAATACCTCTGCCACACCAATAGCTATATCTATACCTCCGGTAAAATCCGCATATAGTAAAATTGCATAGAAGAACATGCCTATAAGCACATATATCCCCTGGTAGTCCTCGGGGTTTCTAACAATAGTATTTACACCAACCAAAAGCCTGTCAGCAATCACCAGCTTCTTAAAAAAGCCCCATAATATTCTTTGCAAACCGAATGATATGGC
>JAAYJU010000185.1 GCA_012522735.1 Clostridiales bacterium
GTACATACCAGTATGACCATTACTCTGCCTGGCAAAAGCTTTGTCTTATCAAGTAAAATTTGAGTTAGGGCACATATTGCACCTCCTACCAAAAAAGCTTTAATGTAATCCATTATAAGACCTACTCCTTCCTTTATCGTGCCTCTACCATAACTGCATGAGCTATACCCGGGACTGTATTTCCCTCGTTGAAGCTAACCTGCGAAAGCAATGCACCGGTAGGTACAAATAAGACCCGCTTCCATACACCTTCCTTAAGCTGCTTTATCACATAGGCTGTAAAGGTAACGGCAGAACAACCACAACCGCTTCCTCCTGCATGAGTATCTTGGGTTTCCTTATCAAATATCTCTATACCACAGTCCATATACCGATCTGTAATGTCGTAATCCTTTTCCTTTAATAGCTCTATCAGGATGTTTTTTCCCACATAACCTAAATCCCCTGTGATAATCCTATCATAATAGTTAGGCTGAATATTAAAATCCTCAAAGTTCTGCTTTATGGTCTCAAATGCAGCCGGAGCCATAGCTGCTCCCATATTCATGGAATCCTTTATTCCATAATCTACGATTTTACCACTTGTTACCCCGGTTATTACAATCTCCTTTTCTCCTGCTACCTTTTTTTCATTTTGATCTGATATTATAAGAGCGCCCGAGCCGGTTACTGTCCAGGAAGCCGAATATGGTCTTTGGTTACCGTAATCTAGTGGAAATCTAAATTGCTTTTCTGCACCAGCAAAATGACTTGAAGTTATGGATAATACCTTGTCTGCATAACCGCCCTCCACAAGGATAGCTCCTATCGTCATGGCCTCTCCCATAGTGGAGCATGCTCCATATACACCGAATAGAGGAATCTGCAGCTCTGCTATTCCAAAGGAGGTGGCTATTAATTGTCCAAGTAGATCTCCTCCTATTAGATAACGAATTTCTCTATTCTTTAGACCCGCTTTCATAAGTACTCTTTGTGCTGTCAGCTTCATTAACTCGCTTTCAGCCTCCTCCCAAGTATTTTTACCAATCATGGGGTCCTCAATAACTTGATCAAAAAGAGCCCCAAGAGGGCCTTCCCCTTCCTTTTGCCCTACCAAGGATGCCTCTGCAATAATATAGGGAGGATTTTTAAAGACTATACTTTGCTTACCTGCTGATTTATAACCCTTTATTGCCTTGTCCTTTATATCTTTTTTATTAGTAGCGGTATTTTCATCCATTATTACAACTCCAATCTTTATATTGCTTTTATGCAAGTCCGACCTGCTTAAGAATATAATAAATTAATCCCAACAGCCATGAAGAAAATATACCATATAATATAACAGGTCCGGCAATTGTAAAGACCTTACAGCCGATACCGAATACTTGACCTTCCTTTTTATATTCAACCGCCGGTGCTGCTACGGAGTTGGCAAAGCCCGTAATCGGAACCAGGGTTCCCGCACCTCCGAATTTAGCCAGCTTTTGATATAGTCCTATACCGGTAAGCAGTATGGCTAAAAATACAAGGCACACAGTTGTATAAGCCTTAGACAGCTCCATATCACCGGATCTAGTAAAAAAGAAATTAGTAAAGCCTTGACCTATAACACATATAAGACCACCAACCACATAAGCCTTTACACAATTCTTTACAGTTGAAAATGCCGGAGTAACCTGCTTGACATACTGGTTATAGTTCTCGTTTCTTAAAGTGGTGTTCTTTTCCCTTACCACATCGGAGATTTTACTTTTCTCCTTCTCCATTTAATATCACTCCTCCTATAATTTAGAATCTAACAAGGAATTTATTGCTAAGACACCATCAAATTCAGTCTTTTTATCCTCAGTAAAATATCCAACGCATAACACGACTGCAATAGCCGCAATTACAAGAAATGTAGCAATTATAAATATCTTTCTTTTTTTAACTATCATTATACATTACTCTCCTATCTATAATTTGCTATGTTTTTATATAATAGGACGAACTAGTCTATTACATAAAAAAGTGTCTTCGACACTTCAACTCCCCTAGCCCCTCATTCATGAGGGGAATTAGGGGTTTCTTTTTGTGTCCCTTTGTTTCATAATGGTCTTATGAGTATATTACAAACGATATTAAATA
>JAAYJU010000186.1 GCA_012522735.1 Clostridiales bacterium
ACACATCCGTATAAGTACAAGACGCCCTGATATGTATGTCTTTATCGGACTAAAAGTCCGCTACGACTATACATCTCAGAGCACTTGTTCTTCTAAGGATGCATTATGGTTATACCTGCACGCTCCCTCGTATTTTGAAACAACTCTCAGTTCTTCATCTTATTCGCCATATCAAGTAGAGTTTCTTTATCGTTTAGGGATGGATCCTCTATGACAGCGTCCAGTAAACGGTTAAGAATTAATCCCATTCTTCTGCCTGGTTTTAATCCTGCTACTATTAAATCCTTTCCGCTAATTTGAAGCTCCTTGAGGCTGACACATTCATTTTTTGCTATCATTTCTTTATATAGACGTCTTGCTTCCTCAAGCTGTGTAAATTTTTCCTTGTTATTCTTAGGATTTTTACCGCTAATGTCTGCATAATTAACCTCAAATAAAAGCTCCATATATTCCTTACCGATTTTAGCCGTGGCTTTTCTTATTCCAATGGGAGTCAGAGCAAAACGATAATCATGCCATCTTACTAGATGAACAACCGCCTCTAGGGTCTCATTGTCAAATTTCAAGTCCTTTAATATTCGTCTTGCTGTCAAAGCACCCTTTTCCTGATGCCCATAGAAATGATTCTGGCCATCCTTTCCCATGGTGATGGTAGAGGGCTTATCAATATCATGGAGCAGCATAGTCCAGCGCAGGATACATCTTTCCTGAGGCAAAAATCTGTTTTCACTAATTGTACCTGCAACTGCACTTAGAGTCTTAATGGTATGCTCTCCTACACTATAAGCATGATGAATGTTCTTTTGCTCTGTTACCATCATCTTATCAAACTCCGGAAGAATCACCTTAGTTATACCTAGTTCATATAGCAGCCTAAGCCTATCTGGATTGTCTGATACAAGAAGCTTTGTAAGCTCTGTCCTTATCCTTTCTGCACTTATATTCCTTAAGAGCTCGGCCTTGGCTTTGATAGCCTCTTTGGTATCCTCTTCTATCTGAAAATCTAATTGTGCCGAAAATCTAACTGCCCGAAGAAGCCTTAGAGCATCTTCATCAAACCGCTCCTTAGCATCACCGACACAGCGAACAAGCCCATTATTAAGGTCGTCCATTCCACCGAAAACATCTATAATGCCATCTGCATGGTTATATGCCATTGCATTGATGGTAAAATCTCTTCTTCTTAAGTCCTCTTTTAGGTCTCCGGTAAAGGATACCTCCTTCGGGTGGCGATTATCCTCGTATACACCGTCCAGACGATAGGTCGTAACCTCGAAATGGTCCTTATCCAAGAGTACCGTAACAGTACCATGAACAATTCCCGTATCGACAGTTCTCCGAAATATCCTCTTTACCTCATGGGGTTTGGCGGAGGTTGTTATATCCCAGTCCTCAGGATTCTTTCCAAGTATCATATCACGGACACATCCCCCGACAGCATAAGCCGTGGAGCCATTATTTATTAATGTATCTATTATATATTGGACTTTTTCGGGAATCTGAAATTCCATGGTCACCTCCTGTAAAACCTTAATCTGTATATTCAGATTATAGCAAAGTGATTTTCACAATACAAGGATGCTTAATATGCCTTACCCCAATATGCCATAACCTTTGCAGGTTTCTTGCAGCAGATACAATTATCATCTATATGCTCCTGTTCAAATGGCATACAACGGGAGGTTGCACCGGTCTTATCTTTGATTTCCATTTCACAGGCCTCATCCATACACCACATAGCCTTGATAAACCCGGGTTTTTCCTTAATAATATCTTCAAACTCTTCCATGCTTTTTGCAGTATAGGTATGAGTATCGCGATGGGCTCTTGCCCGCTCTAGCATATCGGCTTGCATAGTCTCAAGAATCTCGCCCACCTTACTATCTATCTCATCTAGGCTGACAAAGAATTTTTCTCTGGTATCCCTTCTAACTACTACTGCTTGATTTTTCTCAATATCCTTAGGACCTAACTCGATTCTAATAGGTATTCCTCGCATTTCCTGTTCAGAAAACTTCCATCCGGGGGTCTTATCAGAATCATCTACCTTAACCTTAAAGGCTTTAAGTTTATCCTTAAGTTCATATGCCTTGTCTAGGACACCCTCCTTATTCTGAGCTATAGGTATAATCAAAGCTTGAACAGGTGCTATTCTTGGAGGTAAAACCAATCCGCTGTTGTCACCGTGAACCATAATTATGGCACCAATAATTCTTGTTGACAGGCCCCAAGAGGTCTGGTGTACATATTGAAGCTGATTGTTCTTATCTGTGTATTGAATATTAAACGCTTTCGCAAAACCATCTCCGAAATCATGACTGGTTCCTGATTGCAGCGCTTTACCGTCGTGCATCATGGCTTCGATAGTATAGGTGGCTTCTGCTCCTGCGAATTTTTCCTTATCAGACTTCTTTCCCTTAATCATGGGAATCGCAAGTACATTTTCACAAAAATCGGCATAGACATTAAGCATCTGAATAGTTCTATCTTTAGCCTCTTCCATAGTTGCATGAGCAGTATGTCCCTCCTTCCATAAAAATTCAGTTGAGCGAAGGAAGGGTCTTGTGGTCTTCTCCCATCTTACCACCGAGCACCATTGATTATATAATTTCGGTAGGTCACGATATGACTGAATTATATTAGAATAAAAATCACAGAAGAGGGTTTCTGATGTTGGGCGTACACAAAGCCTATCCTGAAGCTTTTCATCCCCGCCATGGGTAACCCATGCAACCTCGGGAGCAAAGCCCTCCACATGATCCTTCTCCTTCTGAAGAAGACTCTCAGGAATAAATAAAGGCATATAGACATTCTCCACGCCGGTTTCTTTAAAGTCAGCATCCAGCTGTCTCTGGATATTCTCCCAAAGAGCATAGCCATATGGGCGTATAATCATACATCCCTTTACGCTGGAATACTCAATAAGCTCTGCTTTTTTAACTACATCTGTGTACCACTGGGCAAAATCCTCTTCCATTGAGGTGATTTCCTCAACTAATTTCTTATCCTGTGTCATAATATTCTTTCCTCCTTTTTCTATTAAAAAAAGTCCTTCATCCCACAAAGGGACCGAAAGACTCGGCGTTACCACCCTAATTAGCTTATAAGCCCTAGCTTATACGCTCTCTCTTTACCGTTAACGCCGGTTATACGTTGTATTTGGGGAGATTATCCTTCATACAAGGCTCCAAGGGTCGGTTCAAAAACCATTGCATAAGAAGCTTACACCATAACTTCTCTCTCTGGGATGCGTATGTTTTCTACTATTCCTTATCAACGCCGCTTAATGTAGATATTCTATTCTAGATTTTCACCTTTGTCAAGTGTATATAAGCCCATGTCAATGTCCGAGTCTTTATCCTCCTTCTCGTTTATTCCCTTAAGAATAGTTATAATTATGATAAGCCCAACTGGTCCAAGAACAAATCCGGCTATCCCAAATATCTTCAAGCCGATGTACATAGATATTAATGTATATAAAGGCTTAATTCCAATTCTATTACCGATAAGCTTAGGTTCCGCTACCTCACGTATAATCTGACATAGAAGATATACAGTTATTAGGACCGCTGAAGCAAAAATATTACCGTTTATAAGCATGACAATACTCCAAGGGATTAATATCATTCCGCTTCCTATAAGCGGTAAGGCATCCAAAATGGCAATTAATATTCCCAGTAACAAAGCATATTCGTTTCCTATTATTACTAATCCTGTGACACAACACACAGCAACCAAAACCATAATTAAAAGCTGTGCTCTCATGTATGCTATTCCTGCATCCGCAAGCTTCACTGTAACTTTATTGATGTCATTATAGAGATTGGAATTCTCATATTTTCTTCTAAGCTCTGGTATTTCTTTAATTATAAGAACTGCAGATATTAGTATTATCAAGAGAACACCTGTAAAGGCAATAAGTTTAACTGTTAAATTTAAGGTACGTGCAGTCATACCAGGAATAAAATCGGTTTTTACCCTGTCAATCATTTTCACTATATTATCATCCATTACCTCCCTGGCGCTTCCTGCTACCAGTCCGAATATATCATCACAGCTACTACAAATATTATCAAGCTTTCCTGCAAGAATACTTAAGTAAGCCGGTATGCTTCTAGCAAAATTAATCGCCTGCTTTATCAATAGGCTTCCTAAATAATAAAAACCAAGTCCAATTATAAAAACCAAGACTAAAAGAGATGTCGAACCACCGATTATTCTTGGGATCCTAGCCTTTTTGTATAGAAACTCCGTACTTGGTTTAATAATCCATGCCAATATATAAGCAAATAGAAAGGGCAAAATAAGAGGCAGTATAAAACGAAAGCCTAAATAAACGCCAAGAGTAATAATAACCATCTTAATAAATAACTTTACCCTTTCATTCATATCCTCCCAAATCTTCATACTTTACCTCCCCAAGTTAATCTTTTAAATTTACATTAAAAAGAGAATTCATTTTTTATGAATCCTCTTATCTTTATTTTTTGTTATTTAAATTTTTATATCCTCGGGGATAATTTGAAATAAAAAGGATATATTATCTTTTTTAGAGTTAATTTTCATTAATAAAATTTTAGTCCTCAAGAATCTCAATCTGAATATAGCTTACATGGGCTAAAAGTGATGCCTTGGCTAAATCGATATCCTCTTTTACATGAAATCCGCCATCCTGCTTCTTTACCTTAAAAGTTTTATCCTTTATATATGCTATGGATTTAAGACTTTTTATCATATCATCAAGACGAGATTTGTCTTCCTCTTCATTAAAATCCTTAAATATTAAGCACTTAGGTGAGACAAGTCTTTTAGTTGCCTTTTGCGAATTAGTATAGAAATCCTTGGCTTCCTCCATTATAATATCAGCCATGGTATCAGGATCACAGTAAGTACCGTCTATAATTAGATTATAATTGGTGAAATCCATATAATTTAGATTGTAGATATCCTTATAACGGATTCTTTCTGTATTTGCCCTTTCGGCAAGCAAGGTCTTAGCTTCCTCTATAGAAGAATATTTCTCTACAGAGCCTCTTTGGTCGTTCATTACACGATAAGCTGCCACATCAAGGCTTACGGTGACGAAAACCTTAAAGGAAAACTCTACAAAATTCCAAGCGAGTCTTGAGTCGAAAATAATGTTCTTATTCTTATTTTCTCTTGAAATGCGAGCGGTTTCATCATCAATCATATTATCGTATTTACGATCACTCATCATTAACTGATTAAGCTCTAATGTAGATAGATTCATCTGTTTGGCCAGCTCTCTTTGAATCTTACCAGTTGAATAAACCTCGAAACTATATTTTTCACTAAGAATCCTTGCTACTGTAGATTTACCGCTTCCTAGGTTACCTGTAATTGTAATATGCATCCTTATACCTTCCTTTTTGGGACTCTTTATTTATGTATTATATCTGAGTTAGCCATAAAATACAACATCACAGCAGAGCAAAGCGCTTGTTATATTAACCTGTATTACTCATGGTTATGAGATTAGCCTCAAGCAAAGCAACCTCTTCTCTATCATGAGTAATGATTATTCGTGTTTTACCCTTTGTGTTTTCCTTTACATAATTTATAGCCTGTACTTTTAGCTCTTCATCCAGCCCCTTAAAGGGTTCATCCATAATTAGCAGGTCATACTCCGAGAGTAGGGCTCTAACTATAGCCACCCTTCTTCTCATTCCACCACTTAAGGCATTAACTGGCTTACCTTCATACTCTGTTAGTCCTATCCCCTGTAAATTTCTCCTGGCCTCTTCTTTAGTCATGTCCTTTTTGCTTACAAGCATGATATTCTTAATGGCATCCCAGTGCTCAATTAATCGATCCTCTTGAAATACGGCTGCTATCTTCTTTCCCGAAAGACCGATTATTTCTCCGGAATCGGGCCTGAGTAATCCCATAAGTATATATGCCAATGTGGTTTTCCCGACACCCGAGGCTCCCATGATACAGGTAATAAACCCTTCAGAAAAAGACATTGTGATCCTGTCAAGTACCTGCTGCCCACTAAAGCTTTTACATATACTATTTACCTTAATATCCATGGTCTTCCCCTCCTTATGAATCTATCTTTTTCTTTGAATATCGCCGAAATATCTAAGAATTCTCATAACTGCTTTTTCAAATAAGACACTAAGTAGTATTATAACCAATGTCCATGCAAAAAGCTCCCTTATCATAAAATAGAGTTTTGCTTCATAAAGATTTAAGCCAATCGAATTTATAGGTCTTCCTATTACCTCTGCGGCTATACCTGATTTGAAGCTAAAGCCAAGTCCGATAGATATGGCAGATAGGACAAAGGGCATAACAGCCGGGAAATATATAGCCTTGATACGCTTCCATCCGCCTATACGGTATACTTTCGCCATCTCCAGCAGCTTTTCATCCGTACTTTGCAGTCCATGCAATATATTTGAAAATGACACAGGAAGAACCATTAAAAATGCAATTAGTATGGATAAATTCACCGGACTTATCCAGACTAAGGCCAGTATTATAAAGGATGCAACAGGTGTTGCTTTTATCACCTTCATTAGAGGTGAAATCAGCTCATATATCACTCTGCTTTTATAGGATAAGGTAGCTAGTACTGCCCCGATAACTAAACCCAGGAAAAAGCCAACAATTATTCTTATAAATGAGTTGGCGATGCTAAACCAAAATCCTACATTCTTACTAAGCTCAAAAGTCGTCAAAAGAACACTTTTTGGAGATGGCAGAAAAAGCTCTTGATTTACTATTCTGTATAATAAGCTCCAGACAAATATCCAAAAGCATAGGACAAGCACCTTTATGCCTAAGCTTTTAATCCTGCTATTACTTGCCTTATTATTATGGCTTATATCCTTATCTTTAATATTCTTCATCCTCATATCCATCTCTTTTTATTTCATCTACTTATTCTAAATAAGCTGATTAGGAACTCGATAAGACTTTATCTCGTTAACACTTATTCGTGTAGGTAGAAGTCGTCTGAGGGTAAGGCACCACCGACTGCTTTGGGATTCTGCTCATACAATATCTTTAGATATCCCTCTACCATTTCCTTCATCTTTAAATCTCTTATTAATGTAATATTGCAATATGGTATGGCTTTCTTTGCAACAGCCGCTTTAAAAAGTCCGTACTTTTCCACAAGCTCTGCTGATTTATCCACTTCATTATTTACGAAATCAGCACTTTTCTCGTACTCATTTAAAAACTCCTCTACAGCCTCTGGATGATTTTTTAGAAACTCACTATTTACGACTACTACACCTGTAACCACTCCCTTGCTATCGTTTAGCTTTGTCCATTCCTTGTCGATATCGAGTGCAATACGTGCTCTATCATTATTCATCATAACTGTGGTCACATAGGGCTGAGGCAGCATAGCTATGGCATCTGTGGCACTCTCAAGCATAGCAGCTACCTCCGTAGCTTCAGTCTTGTATTCAATTGTTAAGTCCTTCTCCGGATCCAGTCCGTAAAGGCTAAGTAGGTAATTAAGTGTATACTCGGGTGTGGTTCCATAGCCTGTGGAGTATATTGTCTTTCCCTTAAGGTCCTCTACGGAATTAATTGTGTTACCTGTTTCTACGATATATAGTACTCCCAGAGTATTTATCCCTGCAAGCTTAATTTGGCCTTCTGTCTTGTTATATAATACTGACGCCAGGTTGCATGGAAGGGCTGCAATATCAAACTCTCCCTTAATTAGGCCTGTGCTTATTATGTCTGCCTCTCCAGCTACTGTGAATTTATAATCGTTGGCTGTATTGCCACTCTCTGCATCCTCCATTAGCTTTACCAATCCCATGCCTGTGGGACCCTTTAAGGCGGCAATATTAATCTCAACTCTTTCCTTAGTTTCTTCCTCTATAAGATCCTGATTTTCTATAACATCATTATTATTTAATTCTGTACCTTTAGTACTCTTGTTGCATGCGTTAAAAATTAAAAAGGAAAGTATTAGTATTATTGTTATTATCATTTGATGTTTAGCTCTTATTAGTATTTTCATTTTATATTGATGACCTCCGATTTTATTTTTTGGAGTATATGGTCTTTACACTGACTCCCTCTAGCATTCCCAGCTTACCTGCAAGGGTAGAAATAATGTCCTGATCAGCATGAATTACTATACTGATGATATTGATGTTCTTTTCGCGGTAGGGTATTCCCATTCTGCCGATTATATGCTCGCCATATTCATGAAGCAGATGGTTTAGCCTCTCAACCGAATCAGTTTCTTCTACAATAATTCCTATCTGGGCTATTCTCTTATCCATGTTTACCTCCAATCATGCCGGCATATAAAAAATCCCTATGCCTTAGACAATTCATTGCCAATGGGCATAGGGATAAATAGAATCAAGCTCCTATAAGTAAGATCTTTATTCCTCGGGCGTCCCCTAGGCTCAGGTCCTTCTTATTTTTATCTTCCTATGCCTCTCTATCAGGTAACCCTTTTAGATTGGCTTTGCTTATTCTAGCATATTGTTAAATTTTTGTCAATAATGAATTTAGATAAAATAAAAGGCCTGTACATTCACAAACTGTGCAAGTACAAACCCTTTTAATAATTACACTTTAAATCGATACCCCACTCCCCATATAGTCTCTATATACTGAGGCTTTGAGGTGTTATATTCTATCTTTTCACGAATCTTCTTAATATGAACCGTTACGGTTGCAATATCTCCGATTGATTCCATGTCCCAAATTTCTCGAAACAGCTCTTCCTTCGTATATACATGATTGGGGTTCTCAGCCAAAAATGTTAAGAGGTCAAACTCCTTAGTTGTAAATACTCTTTCCTCCTCATTAACAAATACCCTTCTAGCTGTCTTATCAATCTTTAGTCCTCTTATCTCTATTACTTCGTTTTCTTTTTGTCCCGAACCAATTAAGCGCTCATATCTAGCAAGATGGGCCTTAACTCTAGCCACAAGCTCGCTGGGGCTAAAGGGCTTTGTGATATAATCATCGGCTCCCATACCCAATCCACGGATTTTATCTATGTCTTCCTTCTTGGCAGACACCATAATAATTGGAATGTTTTTTTCTTCTCTAATCCGTTTGCAGATTTCAAAGCCATCCACATTAGGTAGCATCAAATCCAAGACAATTAGGTTAAATTCCTCATTAAGAGCTCTCTCTACACCAACATCTCCCGTCGTCGATACCTCCACCTCAAAGCCTGATAGCTCCAAATAATCCTTCTCAAGCTCTGCTATGGCTAATTCATCTTCAATAATAAGAATTTTTTTCATACATTCCTCCTAGACA
>JAAYJU010000187.1 GCA_012522735.1 Clostridiales bacterium
ACTTCTGGCACCTTCGCTTCCTAATATAAGCTCAGTCTTAATCTGCTCCTTAGTCATGATAAGCTCCTCAGTGCTAATACCCTTTTTCCTTAATGTCTCAACTATATTATGAATCTTCTTAATTACAGTATCCTTCTGGCTTGGATTCATAGCAGCGTATATATGCAAAAGTCCTGTATCCTTATAGGAGCTTCCATATGAGTATATGGAATAGGTAAGTCCTGATTCTTCTCTAATCTTCTGGAATAGCCTTGAGCTTGGACTTCCACCAAGAATTGTGTTCAGAACTGACAAAGCATATCTTTCCTCAGATAGATAAGATATTCCATCAAATGCAATATTTACATGGAGCTGTTCGATATCCTTATCTTTCTTTACTAGCACCTTATTGTATTTAGGTTTTTCGATAATCTCCGTTAGTTTACTACTAGCCTTTATATTACCAAATTCCTCTTCAACAAGAGTCTGAATTTCTTTTTGATAAAAATTTCCTGCTATAGATATAACAATATTCTCACCGGTATAATTATCATCTATAAAATTAATAATTTGATCCCTGCTAACCTTACGGACAATTCTCTTTCGACCTGATATCATATATCCTAAAGGATGCCCTTTCCAGATTCTTTGCTGTAGCATTTCATGAACCAAGTCCTCAGGAGAATCCTCATACATATCTATCTCTTCAATAATTACACTCTTTTCCTTCTTTAAAGCTTTATCATCAATAAGTGAATTATTCAACATATCACCAATAATTCTTATGGCTATAGGTAGGTGCTCACTGAGCGTAGTCGCATAATAAGAGGTGCATTCCTTACTTGTAAATGCATTTATATTACCGCCTATTCGCGCCATCTCATCAGCAATCTGTTTTGCACTACGGGTATTAGTACCCTTAAACATCATATGCTCAATCATATGGGCTATACCATTGTTGCTCTCATCTTCATTGGCGGAACCGACCCTGACCCATACACCGAAGGACGCACTTCTTAGATACGGCATATTCTCCATTACAAGAGTAATGCCATTAGATAATGTGCTAACGCTTGTCATTTAGTTCCTCCTAACAATTAATAAAATCACATCATAAAAACATGACATGTAAGCGTGATTTTAACACATACTTATCAAAATGGCAATCTTCATATGAGACATTTTTTTAAGCATATATTTGTCATGATTACCCATATTAATAGAAACACAAAATATCACTTGAAACTAATTTCGTAATGTGCTATACTTGACTTGTTATTTTTTTAACAATCCGGCTTAGGACTATGTACATTACAGTAATTTACTGAACTAATATTTTTACCTTAACTTGCAGAACACTTAATATTTGAACTCAGAAGGAAAAGGGAATTGTACCATTTGGTGCAATCCCTTTTTCTTTATACGGTTCCAACTGTCACCTTACAGGTAACCTACAGGGTACCGCTTCCTGTTACCGATTAAAATCTACTTGATTTGGTTTATCTCATAGCCCATATCCTTTAGGATATCAATAACTGAATAATCACTAATGTAGTGACCTGTTCCTACAACCACAAAATAAGTGATACCTCCTTCAGCCTTAAGGAAGCTATCAATCTTCAATGCCATTCCCATATCTCTTTCTGCAAATAGCTTGTTGTAATACTCTTCCATAAGTAGCGCTACTTCCTTATCATCTTCATCCATTTCAGGAGTTTCAGACGCTACCAATAAAGGAGCAATATCTTTCATGAAACCATCTACATCGCCTTTATGCCAATAATCTAATATTGTAACGAGGGAATCATTGCCACCTGTTTCTACCCCTGCCATTATACTTGAAAGAGCATCCATAGTACTAACCAGTAGATATTCAGCTAGCTCATCAGAAAAGCTATCTAGCATCCTTAACTGTAAATCATATCCCTCAAGCTCTAATATAGGTTTGCCCGTCATATATGCATCAACCAAAAACTTTATATCAATTCCAAGTGATGCAGCTAAAGCCGCTTCCTCAACAGAACCATTTGTACTATTAGCTATTGAAGTAAATATGGTGAAAATCGTCCAAGGTTTAAACATGGATATCATTTCTTCGGTATAACCGAAATTCGCTGCTACCTGAACTGTTTTATTATAGGTTTCTTCAGATACATGATCCTTAAGAGTCGTACCATCTATATATACACCATACTGTAATAAAAGAGTATAAACATCCTGATAGGGGTTAATCAAATCCAGCTCTACACCAAGTACATCGGATTTGGCAAATGCTTCAAGCATCTTATTAGAAAAAGGATATATATCATAATCAGCCATATGAACAGAGCCTAATAAATATACTTTATTATCTCCTGAATCAATCTCCCATAGAAAGCCCTTACTGGCAGCATCAAGAGCATCATACACATGAGTTATAAGCCTAGTAGCAATAACACATGCCTGCTCAATCGAACATGTATCCTTTAATGAAAGCTCCCCTTCATTACCCGTAAATATGCCATACTTAGCCATATAATCCAAAGCATTGCTATCATCGGTAATACCTATGTCTCCATCAAACTCATAGTCTGAAATTAGTAAATAAAAGAATTCCAGAACCTCTTTAACAGTCATATTATTCTTCAAATAGTATCTTTGCTCATCATAGTCTATAACACTATCAGTATCTAAAATCTTTAAACGGATACCTGCTAATAATCCCCTAAGCTGCCCATGAGTAATCGGAGCTTGCATATCCTTATAATACCAGCTTCTAGGATATATATTATATGTGTCTCCGACAACCAAATCATCAAATGCCCATTCGCTATAGGTTGGCAAAGCTGTATCTGCTTCCTGAGCAAATACCTTGTTGGCCGGTAATACCGTAATTAACATTGATATTATCAGCAGTAATGATAGAAATCTCTTTTTCATTGAAGAACCTCCCATGTTACTTAAAATTTGGTACTAGTCTTGCTTAACGTCCTTCATACTAAAGGATACTCTTCCCATCTTATCCTGTCCTAAGCAGACCACCTTAACCTTATCGCCCAAGGTAAGAACATCCTCAACATGTTCTACTCTTTGCTTAGATATCTTGGATATATGAACCAAGCCTTCCTTACCGGGAGCAAATTCTATAAATGCACCAAAATCCTTGATACTGATAACCTTACCCTCATAAATCTTACCCTCTTCAAATTCGGTAACGATCATCTGTACAATTCCTAATGCTTCATTTATGCTTTCCTTATCAACACCGCATATAGACACAGCACCATCATCATTAATATCTATCTTAACTCCGGTCTGATCGATTATTGCATTGATTGTCTTGCCTCTTTGGCCTACAACCTCACCAATCTTGACAGGATCAATCTTAATCTGAACAATCTTAGGTGTATAAGGACCAACTTCAGGCCTAGGCTCAGAGATAATCGGTGCCATAATATCATTAATGATATATGTCCTAGCTTCCTTTGTTCTATATATAGCCTTCTCAATAATATCTCTTGTTAATCCATTAATCTTAATATCCATCTGTATGGCCGTTATACCCTTATGGGTACCAGCTACCTTAAAGTCCATATCTCCGAAGAAATCCTCAAGACCTTGAATATCGGTAAGAATAATATAATCATCATCGGAATCTCCGGTAACAAGTCCAACTGATATACCTGCAACCATTCCTTTTATAGGAACACCGGCAGCCATAAGTGATAATGTGGATGCGCAGATAGATCCCTGAGATGTCGAGCCATTAGACTCAAGTACCTCTGAAACGGTTCGAATAGCATATGGAAATTCTTCTTCAGAAGGAAGTACAGGAACCAAAGCCTTTTCAGCCAAAGCTCCGTGACCGATTTCACGTCTTCCTGGGCCTCTTGAAGGTCTTGTCTCACCAACTGAATATGAAGGGAAATTGTAATGATGCATGTAGCGCTTTCCTGTCTCATTCTCATCGAGTCCGTCGAGTCTTTGGGTTTCAGCCAATGCGCCTAAGGTGGTTATGGTTAAAACCTGTGTCTGACCACGGGTGAACATACCTGAACCATGGGTTCTGGGTAAAATATCAACTTCAGCTGTAAGTTTACGGATTTCATCTATCTTTCTGCCATCGGGACGCTTTCCATCCCTTAAAATCATCTTACGTACAGTCTTCTTCTCGAATTGATATATTGCTTCACCTAAAGAGTCAAGCCATTCAGGATGCTCCTCTTCATAATGAGCTGTTAATTTATCTGTAATCTCTCTGATATTATTCTCTCTAACCTGCTTTTCATCTGTAAATACAGCCTTCTCCATTCCTTCGGGAGTAATAAAGGCAACCATATCATCATATAATCCTTCAGGAAGTGCAGATCTGGTATATTCATGCTTAGGCTTACCACAATCGGCTACAATCTTATCAATAAACTCAATAACAGTCTTGTTAAGATCATGAGCAGCATATATAGCCTCAATCATCTTCTCCTCAGGAATTTCATTAGCCGCTGCTTCTATCATGACAATCTTGTTCTTAGTAGAAGCTACTGTTAATGACATTTCGGATTTTTCTCTCTGTTCGGAATTGGGATTAAAGACAAATTCTCCATCAATCAAGCCTACTATTGTAGAAGCAATCGGTCCATCAAATGGTATATCGGATATACATGTTGCTATAGATGATCCAATCATAGCAGTAATCTCTGGAGGGCAATCCTGATCAACACATAGAACCAGATTTTCTAATGTTACATCATTTCTGTAATCATCAGGAAATAAAGGTCTCATAGGGCGATCAATAACACGAGATGTAAGCACAGAGTTCTCTGAAGGCTTACCCTCCCTCTTAATAAATCCTCCAGGGATTTTACCTACTGCATAAAGCTTCTCATTATACTCAACACTTAAGGGAAAGAAGTCAATTCCTTCTCTGGGCTTATCGGATGCTGTTGCTGTGGCTAATACAACCGTATCACCATAATGCATTAAAGCGGCACCATTAGCCTGTGCTGCTACTCTACCTACATCTACTCTTAGGGTTCTGCCTGCTAGTTCCATTGAATAACTTTTGTACATAATTTAGTTCTCCTTTTAAATATGATTTAAAAGAGCCGGAGACACCGAAACAACTGAAAAATCCACCGATTGCATGAATCAATAGCCTTTTCAGAAGTCTCGGGTTGTCCTCTCATGGCTCTAACTATAACAGTATACCATTATTATTACCAATATGCTACAATTTTTTTCCTACAAAAAAAATTGGTACCAGGTACACTCCAATTTGGTACCAGGTACACTTCAATTTGGTACCAGGTACACTCCAATTTTAAGAGACAATATTTCTAAGCCATATCTTCTTCTTATAACGTAAATATCCAAATATCAGCTTGTATATCTCCTCGATTAATATCATTGCATATACAATATGTATCGGATATTTAAGTATCAGACCCCCAAGCACAGCCATGGGTATGCCTATGAGCCAGACGCTGGTTGAGTCTAAGATTAATGTAGCCTTTGTATCTCCTCCGCTTCTTAGGATTGCCACAATAAAGAGAGTATTGAGCATCCTAAAGGGCATATATATTGCAAATACAGTTATGCATAGTCTGACATACTTTATAACCTCGTCCGATACATCAAATATTGAGGCCACAGGATTTCTAATTAAGAGTACAATCGCAGCTCCAATCAGAGATAATACAAACATCATGGCTATATAATTCCTGGCATGCTCCTCAGCCTTATCTAATTTATCGGAACCTAATTCATTTCCAAGCAGCACCGCGGCTGCATGGCATATTCCAAAGAAGAATACCAAGGACACCTGCTCCACCGTATTAGTTATGGTAATAGCCGATGTAGCAGCATTTCCCATTCTTCCATAGACAAGTGAATACATGGTTACCCCTAGCCCCCATATGAACTCATTTGCTATTACCGGGGCTGCAGTATTAAAATACTTATTTAAAAATGCCTTGTTGATAAATGATCTACCCTTTTCCTTAATCCTATCATATTTTAAATGAACAAAATCTCCAAGCTTCCCATCACCTGCCTTATGACTGTATACTAAAGCTAATAATAGGCCGCATTCCACAATTCTTGCAATTAAGGTAGCCAAGGCTGCTCCTGCTACACCCATCTTTGGAAATCCCATATGGCCATAAATGAGTCCATAGTTAAAGAAGACATTTACCAGTATTGAAACAGAAGTAATTATAACCGGTAGCTTGACAAAATTCATACTCCGAAGTATTGATGTATAAGACATAGTAACAGCGGTTAGAGGGTAGGTAAATACGATGATAACAAGATATTTTGCGCCCTCTGATATGGTATTATCTAGCGGGGTAAAGATTCTCATGACAAATTCAGGTGCAAAGAATCCAGGTATGGCAAATAGCAATGAACCCCCAACACCTATTAACAATGAAAGCCTTAATACCCTCTTGATATTCATAAGCTCACGTTTTCCGTAATACTGGGCCGAGAGAACACTTGAGCCACTACCGACTCCAAACATTAATAATGCAAATACAAAAAACAATTTATTTGCAAGACCAACCGCAGCAATACTGGTTTCTCCAAGCTGACCTATCATTAAGGTGTCAACCAAGTTCACGAGGTTATTTAGGAGATTTTGCAATACAATTGGTATAGTGATTGCAAATGTCCTTCTAAGAAAGGATTTATCATTCCATATGATTTTTAACCGGTTCATATTTTGTCCTCTTTTCTTTTTTGGTACCGTAATAATGAATACAATAAAAAAGCTGCTCCATATGTCTTGATACGGAACAGCTTACATTTAATCTGATTATTTTCTTAAGCCTAAACGTTCAATCAGTTCACGATAACCTTCAATATTGGTCTTCTTAAGGTATTCCAAAAGTCCTCTTCTTTGTCCAACCATTTTAAGAAGTCCTCTTCTTGAGTGGTGATCCTTCTTATTGATCTTAAGATGCTCTGTTAATTCAACAATTCTTTCGGTTAACAAGGCAATCTGAACCTCTGGTGAACCGGTGTCTTCTGGAGTTCTACCATATTGTTTGATTATTTCTTCTTTTCTTTCTTTACTGATCATTTTAAATCCTCCTTTAATATTAACCACCAAATACCAAGAAATGGCCGGAGTGTCCGAATTCTGAGTATTGGCTATCCAATGTACAACAGATATATTAACACAACAGATTATTATTTTCAACTACAAATTAATAAAAATATCATAATACATATTAATAAAAAATATAACCTATATCATTATTAATTTTATATACTATAATTTTCTACCACAGGACCCGCAAAACTTGGCTCCAACCGAATTAACATGACCGCAAGAGAGACATGCCCCTGGATTCTGAACAGGTGCCTGTGCTTCCGGCCGAGGTGTAGGCTGCTGTACAGGCTGTTGTGGTGCGGGTGCAGGCTGCTGTGGTGCAGGTGTTGGTGTAGGTTGCTGTGGTGCGGGTGTAGGCTGCTGTGGTGCAGGTGGCTGATTCTTAGGTTTGGGAGGAACCTCTCCAAGTATTTTTTTCACACAGTATAGGTCCATATCCCTTTTCAGCAACGTCATTAATATGAACAAGCCATAAATCACTGTAACAGCAATATTTACTATGATTAATGCGTATGTATATAAAAAAGTTAAAGCTCTTGGAATAATACCAAAACCATAATATCCATCCTGAAAGGAAGACAGACTAGGTAGTCTGCCACTAGAAAAGATACTAGTAAAGGAGGATAGTAAATCAAATGCCAAAAAAATTAAAATAAAACATATGGCAAATATGTATGAATGCTTTACTGCATTCTTTACCTTATCATCAAACTGTAATGAGAATACGACTAAAGCGAACAAAACTGCTATAAGTAGCGTGTTGGTTAGGCTTTGTGTTAGGGAATAGCCTATTAAGTAAGCCAAAACATTTAGAATAATAACAGGTATACCAAAATTCTTTTTCTCATAAAATTTCTCCATCAGATAACTCCCCTCCAAAGATAAGATAATATTAATAAAAGAATTTAAATAAAATAATTTAAATAAAATAACTTATATAAAATAAATAATAATATTACATAAATATTACCATAAGTAGCTATCTTCGTCAATGATACTAAATCCTTGAGTTTCCGCACTTTTATCCACA
>JAAYJU010000188.1 GCA_012522735.1 Clostridiales bacterium
GTACCTATATGTATAAGAGGATTTTTATATTACATATATAGCAGAAAATATGCTTGTGAAGGAAAGGTATCTATGTATGATAAAAAAGAACGAATTAGAAGAGTAAGACAGCGAGTTATTAAACTTCAAGAAAAAAGAGAAAATTGGATGCTTGGTGGCCTAGGTGTTTTGATTGTTCAAGTGACCTTTCTTCTTTTAAAGCTTATTAATATTACTTCAAGAGCCAGGTCGGGCACCATGCTAACAGGACTTTATGGTGCTATGCTTTTATACGAGGACGCAGGTGGATATGTGTTGGTGGGCACAGTTTCATTCGTAATTGCCGTCATTATAACAGTACTCTGTATTAGAATATGCGGTAAAAACAAGAATAATAAAGACAAAAGTGATAAAGAACGAGAAGATTAAAGAAGTATATATTTGGAACAGTACAGATATTTAAAGGAGGATTAGGCAATTGGGAAAACAGTTTATTAGAAAACAAATATTGAGTCTGCTCTTGGTGGTATGTATGTTTATTAATATGATACCCTCAACTGCCATAGCTGCAATCAGCGACTCATTAAGACGAACACCAGAGGAGAATCAAGAGATTCTTGAGGAGCTTACTGACCTTATTGATGAAGATAGGCAGAAGGTCTATGATGCACTTCAGGCCTTAGGCCTATTAGATGAGGATGGTAACTTAAAATTAAACCAGACAGTCAATCTAGACGGTGAAGAGCTGACACTGGAACAGGTGATGACTTTACTTGAGGATCCTTCCACCGACTTATCAAGGATAGGAACGGTAGACGGTGTTCCCATAGCTTTAGGGGATTTAAAGACTATCATTCAGATTGAGCAGGAGCTTAGCAGAATCGAGCAGACCTATTTCTCAGGGAAAACCTTTACCGGAGAAGCTTTAGACAATCTTAATAGTCTGCTTAATCAGCTGGAGACAAGTGGTATAACACTCTTTAGCGTTAGTGAAAGACCGGACAGTAATTCTGTAAACGTAATAGACGTGGGCACATGGAACGGTAATCTAAATGCTACGTTATATACCTTTGATGCAGACCTGAATATCTCCAAGGATGAAACAATAGCCTTCTCATACAGGGTTAACAAGGGGTTGCTAGGAGACTATATGGAGGAAGTGAAGGTCCAGCTTATGCAGGGGGAGACTCTTCTTGCGGAAGCCATAAAGCAGGAAGACGGCTCTTATAGGCTGAGCTATACATCTACTTCGGAAGCTGATATAGACGCTAAAATAAAAATCACAGTCCAGAATGCCGGCGTATGGATGGGCCCTGATAATGTCTATGGTGATTTATCTGCTTTTATAGATTTTTATGACGGAGGGAATACGATTTTCTTTGATGGGTATTCTTACGATGACCACTACAGTCTTAAAATAACAAAACATATAGAAGAACCTACAATACTCCTTGAATTTAATAATGACCAAGAGACACTGGTGGAGAATGCTTATGGGTCAACTGATTATCCATGGTTTGATTTCTTAAGAATTAATAAAGGAGATGGCAGAGATAGTGATTATGAAAAAATGAGGGCCACGGCAAACACCTTGTATAATGCAAAACGCGAGATGGACTCCCAAGCTAATATTTATTATCAGCTTAATGCGAAAATAAAATTAGATTGGGAACAAAGAAAATTTGGTGATTACACGGATAAGATTCCAGATGCAAAGGCGCCCTATGGACGCCTAGGTGTCTTGTATATTAATAATGCAAGTGACTATCTTATTGACGGTAAGACGGTTATCGGTGCATCTCCAGTCAGTGTAACTTCGGAGCTAGGCTCGCAAAACAGAACAATTCAACCGATTGAAATAGTAAAAAATAAGGATTTTGAAATTCAGGCAAGATCTTCTTTTATCAATCAAGAGGGTCTACCAAAATACCTTGAAGTAGAACTGGATGAAAGAAGTGCCATCGGTCAAAAACCTTCTTGGAAGGCTTACAGCAGTTCAGGCACTATAAGCTTTTTGGATTATGAAGACCCCTGGCTTAAATCTATTGAAGCGCCGGCAGGGATCTATACTACCGGACATAAAATTCCTATAACCATGAAGTTTAACGAGATGGTATTTATAGATAATAGCACTAGAATTACCATCAATGGAATACCATATAGCCCCGCTGAACTTGATATGAACACCCAGGGCAATCAGCTGGTAGCCTGGTATACTGTACAGGAATTTGACACTACAGAACTGGATGTCAGCAGCATCGTGGGAGTCAAGGATGCATTTGGCAAGGAATTAACCAATGAAACGGGTAAGGAATTTACAGGCAAGATGTTTGAAGATGTCAAACAGGAAAGTACTTTGATGCGCTATGCTCCCAAAGATATGACGGTCAGCTTTGAAAATGGTCAAGTAGGCCTTAGCATGTCCGCCAGTATGGATTTTAGATATAAGAATGTATATGCCAATTATCATACTCCTGCCGGAACGGAAAAGCAGGAGGCGCCCTTTAGAGTCCAGCTTTATAATAACTGGAAGGAAGCACCTGTGGCGAGTCTGCAGGTCTATCAGACCACAAGCGAAAACGAAAGCGATCACTTTGAAATAGAAAGTTATCCTATCGCCTTACTTGACCAGGAACAGTCTTGGGACCTAATCCTTCAGGCCAATGAAGGAGATAGGGATACTCCTAATTGGGTCAATATAATGACAGTCAGTAAAAAGCTTACCATACCTAAGAAGGTTAATGTGGCAGCAGTAACTATTGCAGTAGAAGTATTTAACTATTATACCCTGTCTTTATCTGACGATTATAGACCAAAGTTTATAGCCACAATAACCGGTGAGGATGGTCAGGCTCCCAGCTATACAAGCGGAAAATGGTCGTCAAGCAATGAGGAAATTGCTGCTATTGATCAGGATGGCCAGGTGACTCTTACAGGTAATAAGCTTGGAGCAGTACGTTTTAAATTTACCGCTGACAATGGCACGCCCGATGATCCAAGTGATGATAAATTTGGTGATGGCGGAGTTGATTATAATGTTGTAGCAGGAGACGTTCCTGCACTTATAATTCCCTCAGGCTCATCCACTATCTTTACCAGAAAGGATACCGCAGCTACAGTACTGTGGAGTTCAAATGCCAATTTCTTTGCCCCTGATAAGGATTTTGTCTATACCGTAGAGGTTTTTGAGGGGAGATACTATGATAATTATGAGATCGAGGATAAGATTTCCAACGAAAATCTTACTACTCTTTACACGACCACTGCAGCTAAGGATGCAAATTCCGTAATTATTCCGGGAGATAGGATTACCAAGATATCTACTAACAATATTCCATGCTATACCGTAAGGGTATCCATGCCACATCCTCTTATGAATGATGAGTCGGTGACTTTGTCGGTAATGGCTTGGATTGTGGTATGGCCCAGCCCTGCAAAAGCCGAGCTTAAAGCTCCGGACAATATATATATAAAAGAGAATGACATCATGAGCTTTACCTATAAAATTACAAATGCCTCAGAGGGCATGAGTCAAAGTCTTCTTATAACTAAGATTACTGAAGATAACACCAGCAGTGAGTTTTATAGGCATGAGAGCACAAATGAACCTAATGGTTCTATAACGAGGACTCCGGACAAAGTAGCAGACGGACAGCTTAAGGACACCTACCAGGTAACACTTACAGTACAAAATCCAGGTCAAGATTCTCCCAGCGTGGACGCATTTCCTTTTTATGTGTATAATTCCGATGCACTAAAGCTGCAGGTAGATGGACTGGATGTATCATCAGTAGTTATTGACAACACATCTAAGGTGAACAAGTCCCTGCCGGAGGCAACATCCGAAATCATGGCTCTAAGGCAGGAGCTTGGCTTAATAGAATATATCGGAATTAACTATAATGATTACAAGTGGAATTCTTTTATAGATGGTATCAAGTGGCTAAGCAGTAATGATGAGCATATCTCCGTAAACTATAAGCAGGGAGGTCTTTATGAGAATATAAAGAACTACAGGTATGCCACTTATCTACCGGAGACAAAGATGGCCCTATCCTCTGTTATAGGCGGAACTGCCACGATAACGGCAACTCATGCCAACACCGGAATGACGGCTAGTGTAGAGGTAACAGCCAATACTTTACAAGACAAATTTTACCTCTTTCAGTTAAAGCCCGCACAAAAGACTGCCCTTGTCTATACGGATGGACAGAATGCTGAAAAGACAGTCTATACCAATGATGATGGTGTTCTGGCCTTGTATGAACCAAATGGTATTGCCAGTGATGTATACTTGAGGGCTGGGGTGGAAGCTGACACCTATCTAGGTACAATTCATATGCAAGACCTTCAGTCGGGAGAGAGGGATGCTACTAAGCTTAGGTTATATCCCCTTAACACATTTACTCTTAGGAGAGTGGCGAGGGCAGAAATATACCTAACTCTTCCTAACGGGGATCCCCTAGCCTTTAAAAATCTTACTATGCATGGCGGTGTATATAAAAATGACGGCTACTGTCAATATGCAGAGATTGGACCTGGGGTAGATGAAAGAAAATTCGGTACAATAGGTCAAACCTATACTACGGATAGGGCTGGGAAGCTGACAGTTTACCTAGACTCTACTCAGTTCTGGTTAGAGCAGAATGGAGAGACTAGTTTTACAGAACTTCAGGGCAAAGATAGGATAAAGTACATTTTGGAGATTAGCAATATAGACGAAGATAAATATTATCCCCTTCTTATAACGGTGGACAGCGGGCTTGACTTAGACTCAGCCATGTACACAGCAGAAGGTATAATATCTTTAGAGGAGGTAGAGGCAGGGAAAGAGAGGCAACCATTTGTAGTTACTCAGACCATAGATTACCAACTTCCCAGCAAGCAAAAAATAGACGTTAAGAACTTTACCGGACGAGTAGGTCCAAACAGCTCATATAGAAGAGCTTTTTTAGAGACCACCATGTATCTTTGGGGGGTAGGCATGGATAATTACGGTGACTATTCCCTGGAGATAATAGATGAATTTGATTATATGCCCTCTGCTCAGGAAAAAAGAGTTTTTTACTATCCTTTTTCTACTATACCAATAGCGGATAATACTTTGAGGCTAAATGAGGAAAGCATGACAAACTCCGGCTGGATTGATGTTGGAGATGAGGTTGGGCTAAAGACCCGTGTTAGTAAAGCTGGAACACTGGTTCATGAAAGAGATCTTTCCTTTAGGGCGATAGATTTAACCCGCGTTCCTCAAGTTAAGGAATCAGATGAGGTTTCCAATATTCTATTAAATATGCAAGAGAGTAGCAGTATAGATTCTGCCATGAGCGTGGATGACAAAGGTGCGCTTGACGATATTCTTAGCGTGCTATCAGAAGTCCTAGAGGAATTAAGCGGGCCGGTTGAGAGCAGTTTCTTTAAAATATTAATCAGTCCCAGTGAGGATGCGTCGGTATTCAGAGCCTTGATTTCAGCCGGATACGATTCTCTTGGAATGGAAGAAACCGAATATGTAGACGGAGTAGCTATGAGTACGGATTTTCTAAGCAGCTCAACGAACTTGGGAGTACCCGGAACGGAAGACGTAGGAGACATGGCAAATGGATCTTATGATCCTTTTGGTTCTGCGGCAAAAAATAAGGAAGCCGGGAAATTTAATGATGCAGAACTAAACTTTCAGTTAGAGGGCTTATATGAAGCGGAAATACGCTATAATTTAAAGGAAAGCAAGTGGGAGATATTCACCATAGGCGGCGGATTTACAGTAGGCATCGGGGGAAGCTATGCCTTTAATGTAAACACGAATGCCGGTCCTGTGCCCATAACCGCTAGCTTCAAAGTAGGCGGAGGCATTCAGCTTAGTTTCAAGACAGCAGTCCGTTATAGCCAGATTGGAAATAATGTTTGGGAGGATCCATCAGTTACAGCAGTAAATGATTATTTAACCAATCTACGATTCAATGCATATGTAGAGGGCTTTGGGGGAATTGGTTTTGATTACTCTGTTATAGCATTGAAGATTGGTCTTTATGGCAGACTTGCAGTGGACAGCCAGAACAAATTCCTTTCCAGACCCTACCTTAAGGATGTAAGTCAAAGGCAAAGGAACGGTCAAGCCCTGAACATAAGCGGTGAGGTGGGCATAAAGTTTGTGGCACAGCTATTATTTATCGAGCATGAGACGGTATTGGCATCTATTGGTTTTTCTGCTACCAAGACCTTTAACGATTGGGCCTTTATTGACGACTATTGGAAGAATACCGGAAGCGGAATTATGGGAAGCTCTTTAAGAGGGATGGCTGCCCAAAGCGGCTTGGGGGTTTCTTCATACTCGGTCACACTTCAAAAGAGAGAGTATCTAGAGGAGTATGCCAGGACATGGGGTAAACCGAAGGAGCGAATATCACTATTTGCTATGAACAATCCCAGCGGACTTGAAAATCTACAAACCAATGCCAATCCTGCGTCATATCCAATACTTACTAAGGATGGAAAGCTTCTGGCCTATATCAGTGATGAAGATAGTATAAGTGTCTATGACAGCCGTGCTCATTATAGTACACTAAGCGGCAGCAGCTATAATCCTTCTATAAGGATTCCTTCACCTGATGACGCCGGCAATGTTTTTGACGGTTACGGTGACAGTAATGTAACTCTGGCAGGCAGCGGTGATTTTGCGGCAGCGGCATGGATTCGTATGGGAGAGCGTCTGGATAAGGATGCCGGTGATGATATATCTGTAGCGGAACAAAATATGCTTATGAACAGCAGTGAAATAGTTGTTTCTATATATGAGAAGGACTTAGGTTGGACATCTACTCGTTTAACAAACGATGGAACTCCTGATTTGGCTCCCGCAATTGCGGCAAATAATGACAGTGCAGTAGTTTTGTGGCGCAGTGTTTATTCTACAGCATCAGAAACAGAAGGAAATAACAGTCTGTTAAATTTCCAGACTAAGGACAGCATTATGTATAGCCAATATAATGGTACAGACTGGTCTGAGCCCAAGATGATTTACAATGGTTACACAGGAGCGGTTAAAGCCCTTGGGGCAGCCATGCTGCCGGATGGTACGGCTATAGCAGTATATACTATCGACAGAGAAGGAAATGGAAATACCAAGGACTATGAAGTTGCTTATACAATCGTGGACAATATCGGAACACCAGGTATGACCATGGTTGCTACGCACAATAATGACCTGGATGAGAATCCACAGGTTGTTGCAGCTAATTTTGGAACTGATGACGATAGATTTGTAGTTGGCTGGCACAGCATGATAAACGGAGAGAGTGACATTCGGATGCTGGCAGTCAGTGCTAACGGTGCCATGTCTAATAAATTCCCTGAGTCCCTATCCCAGGTGACGGCAGCAGGAGGGGCAAGGGTAGGAGGAGACTTTAAATTTGCTTCTCTTGGCGATAGATATAATAGTATAGAGAATTTAACTATCCTCTGGAGTGAAAAAGAGACTAGTGAAACAGGAGGAATAGTAGAGGTTGACCATAGCATTATAAAGGCTGTTAAGCTACGTTATGAAGATGACACCAATAACAACTTGATACTTTCAGCACCCTTAGAGCTTGCCAAGCTTCCTGAACGAACCCTGGCGGATTGCTTTGATGGTTATGTAAGTGGTCTCAGTGAAGTTAAGGCTGTAATACAAGCAACCTACTATGACCCTGATAATAATGATATTATCGGGGGAGTAAGTGTTCCGAAAGAAGAGGTTAAACTTTTCACAGCAACCTCATCATTTGAAACTATAGCAGCAGAGCTTGAGAGGATTGATGTAGATTATGCTACCTTATCCCTTAATAGCCTAATACCTGTAAAGTTCACTATTCGTAACACCGGATTGGATGATCTTGCAGGTTTGACGGTTTCCTTGGAAATGGGTGAAACTGCCACAGAAAACAAAGTTCTGCTTCCCAATGAAAGCACAACACTTACAGTATGGCACAAGGTTGGAAGTGTAGTATCTAATGTTGATTATACTATGACTGACAGCAGTGGTAAAATCAATGTATTCGGCAAGGTTTATCTGGACTATCCCGATATCGGTATCTCCAAGATGGAGGTAACGGCAGAGGAAGAGGGTATGCGTACTATTAGGATGACCCTTTATAATGCTTCTGATGCCACATTGGCAGGAAAAGGACGTGATGTCAGACTTTCCTTCTATACTGACAGTATGTATGAGGAAAAAGTAACCATAGGCTTAAATTCACAATCCTCGGGTTTAACTCTTAGCGGAAAGACTCTTATCATATCCGGGGAAGAGGAACTGGCTCGTATAGATCAGGGTGTATTCACATTTGAGATTACCTATGACCTGGGCTCTTATGTTAGAGATGAGTTAAACCGACAGGAGATACCGGAAGCCGGTATATATCTATACGCGGATGCAAAGATCATGGGCTCCATTGACGGAATAGCTCCGATACAAGAGATGCCTGAGTACAACAGTGCCAACAATCGGAAGGCTGTATTACTTACAGGGGCTCTTGGTCGAACAGGCCAGGCTGTCAGCTTAAATATAGAGCAGGGGATTGATGCCACCGGTGATTATACCACAGCAAGTATATCACTACGTAATAATTCTCTGCAAACCATGACCAGCGGTGGTTTAGTAGCGTCCTTGTTAGGAACAAATGGGGATATTCTTGAGACGATAAGAACGGATATATCCGGCAGTATCCTGGGAGAGTCCAGCCAAGAGAGTGATATTACATTTTCTGGACTTGGTAACAGGGTAAGAGTTACTACGGCAGTTGAAGGTCAAGACACCTTGACATTTGACGGATTAGGTGTAAGTATAAGTGACTTTGCAGAAGTTGACAGTAATAATTACACCTATATTGTGCAGGATGGCGTATATGATGATTCGACTTTGGTTACAGCCATATCAGCAAATGGTGAAAAAGTTATTATAGACGGTACTGAGTTTATAGGCGGCAGCGGCAGTCTAGCAGTTGAGCTTGACCCGGAAACCACTACATCGATTGTAATAAAGATTGGAGAAAAAACCTATACACTGGAACTGGTCTCCTACTCCTTAACTTTTGAGACTAACGGTGGTTCTGAGATTACACCAATAAGTAAATTCAAAGGTACTGTTGTCAGCCTTGCAGACTATAAACCAACCTTATTGCTGCAGGTTTTTGACGGCTGGTTTGAAGATGAGGAACTGACTCTTCCGATTACAAGTGTCAGGCTTGATCAGGACATAAAAATCTATGCTGGATGGAGGGATTATAATGGTGATAAGGTTACTCTTGATGGAAATGGTGGAATTCCAAACAATGACTACATACTCGTTAATGAGAATGAGCCCTATAATGAATTGCCAAGGGCAAGTAGAATGGGATATGCTTTTGTTGGTTGGTTTACAGAATCTATAGGGGGGATACAAGTTACATCTGATACAATTGTAACAATTCAAGGAGAGCATACCCTTTATGCCCATTGGACAGACAGGCTTCCTTCAGAGCCACAAAACCTAATAGCGATATCCAGTGATGGTCAGGTGGCATTAAGCTGGGTAACCCCAGCCACTGGCGGAGCTATTGTCTACTATGAAGTATCAATGGATAATGGAAGCAATTGGGCAAGAGTAGACGAGGATCAGCCTTTACCTTATGTGTATATCGGATTAGTCAATGATATGGAATACACATTTATGATAAAAGCACTAAATGATTTGGGTTGGGGTCCTGAAGCAAGCATATCTTTCACTCCGAAAGCTGTAGCCTCTATACCAGATAGGCCAGATAATTTCATGGCGATGCCAAGTGATGGTCAGGTGACATTAAGTTGGTCAAGAGCAACTAGTGGTAGTGCTATTACATACTATGAGTTATCAAAAGACAACGGACTAAGCTGGATAAATGTTGAGGATAATACAGAATATACATTTTATAACTTGATAAATAATACAGAATATACGTTTAGGGTCCGTGGTGTAAATGGATTAGTTGTGGGAGAAGATGCAAGTGTAACCTCCACACCGATTGCGCCAGGAAACCCTCCTAATATTACTTATGCAGTAAACTTTTATATTAGCGAGGAACTATATAGCAGTGTAAATACAATAGAAGGCACATCGCTTGGGATCAATTGGCCTAGTGCACCAATAAATAGTGGTTTTATATTTGCAGGATGGTATACAGGGCAACATGGTATAGGAGAGCAGTACACAAGCTCTACAATTATAAATGATAATATGAACTTATATGCTAAATGGGTTCGTATAGTTCCTAGTGCGCCATCTATAGATGTTATAGAAGAGGAGGAAAGGTTTATTCCTTCTATAACATTAAATATTTCTGTAACCGCTACTTTAGATAAAGAGGGAATAGCGATAGCAAGCATATCTGACAAAACGATTAAGGATGCTATTGCTAAAGCTAGAGCCGATGCAAAAGCCAAAGGGCAATCAGAAAATGATATATCTATAAAGCTGGAGATAGCCCTTCCTGAGGATGCTACTTCATGTAGTATTATGATGAGTCAAGATTCGCTACAAGCCTTAGTAGAGGCAGAGGTTTTTGGTTTTAAGCTAGACAATATTTTGGCTTCTATTGGCTTTGATCTAATGGCCTTAAGGGAAATTCTTAAGCAAAGCGATGGAGATATCACGATTGAGATAGTACCTAGTGCAAGTCTTGCTGATGTAACACAGGATATTATTGGTACAAGACCAGTATATGATATAAGCATTAACTATATAGCAGGTAATACAATCACAACACTATCTGATTTTGGTGAGGCAAACTTAACAATTGCTATTCATTATCAGCTAGGAGAAGATGAAGAAGTAGCTGGCCTGTATATTGTGTATATAGATAAAGATGGAGGAACAGAGCATATTTTAAGCTCGGCTTATGATGCTAATATAAAAGCTGTTATATTTAGTACTAGACATCTCTCGCAGTACGGTATAGGATACACCGCCCCCTCTAATAAATATGATGACATAACTTCCCACTGGGCGAAAGAGAGTATAAGCTATATATTAGCTAAAGGACTTATAGCTGGAGCGGCTAAGAAAAAGTTCTCGCCTGATTCGTATATCACTAGGGGGGCAGTTGTTACAGCACTTGGTAGAGTAGCAAAAGTGAATATCAGTGATTATAGTACAAGTAGCTTTTCCGATGTAAAAGCAGGCACTACATATAGTCCATATATTGAATGGGCCTATAAAGAAGGAATTATTGAGGGTATCAATAAGGATAGGTTCGAACCGAACAGATCGATTAAACGAGAAGAAATGGCTATGATTTTCAAGAATTTTGCCAAAGTAACTAATTATAATTTGCTAACAAATCGCAAAGCAATTATATATACTGATGATACAATGATAGATAAGTCTTATAAGGAGGCAGTGATAGCCTTACAGCAAGCAGGTATTATGATGGGTAAGGATGGTAATAAGTTCAATCCAAAGGCTAAGGTCAGCCGTGCAGAACTATCTATAATGCTTCATCGCTATATCATGTTAGTTATTGATAGGGATACAACACAAGGTTGGGCACTGAACGACAGTGGACAATATCTATACTATAAGGATGGCGTTGCTCTTACAGGTAAGCAGATGATTAACCAAGTGGAGTATAATTTCAATACTGAGGGAATCCTACAGATTGAAGAGAAGAAATAAGACAAGATTGCAATAGTGATAATACTAATAATAGGAACCATCCTCATATAAGGACAGGTTCCTATTATTAGTATTAAAGAAAGGAAACAATAGCGTAATAAAGAAAAGGTTACACAGAAAAATGTCATTTGTAAAGCAAAAAGTTATATTTAAGATAAAAATTTATAATTCTTAAAAGCCATCTCAAAAAAATTTATAAAACCTCGAAAATTTAACTTAGTTTATTTTTTTACAAATATTGATTGTTATGTTATGCTAGTAATACAATAAATAATGGAATATATTGAAAGTGAGTATTAACACATAATACAGGAAGGGCACTTACGTTATGGGAAAGAATTATTGTAAAATTCATAAAATAGATGATATAGAAGTAGAGATATCAGCTACATATGAAACAAATAGATATTATCAAACAGAAATTGTACTTTATGATATTGATTTACAATTATGTCGAGATATTAGTAAAAAGGTATCTTTTACTGTTTATGCAAAAACTGATACTAAGTATATGACAGCCTTTGACTGTATTATTATGAGGACAGAATTTAAAGATTTAGATAATGTTGGGAATGCAAGAAACCGTAAGGTATGTATTACAGCTAGTGAGGTTACATATGGTAATAGATATTTTGATAAAGATGATAGGATACATGAACTTTTTTTTAAAGTCACAGATGGCACAGAACTACTTGGTTTGATTCCATATGAAATTATAGATGACAAAATAGAGTATAATAAAAACATAGTAATAGAATTACAATTTCCACAATTATATGCAAATTTAGATAATGAAAATTACTGCTTTTCTGTTTTTCCAAATCGGTTATATACTTATAACAATATGCAATTTGAATTTATGCATAATATTACTTATTCTAATACACAGGGAATTGTTTGGGGTGAGATAAGAGATAAGATTAAAAAAATTACATCTTTATTGGAAATTCTTTGTGGAGAAATTGTTACATCAATCGATGTAAGAGCAAAATGTAACGATGATGAATTTGAATGTATTGGTTTATGCAATCATCCTAAATTACAATTACATCATCTTCAAGGTAATGGTATTGATTCAATTGGTTTTTTGAGAAAATCAATTTTTAAAATATCGGACTTTAAAGATTTATCAGAAGTAATTTCAAAGTGGTTGAACCTTTATAGCAAAATAGATTTATCTTTAAAAGCATATCAGCTATTATTGCTTGATGAGGACGTTAAAATTAGTACATCAGGAAAGTTTTTGAAGGCAATGCAGCTTGTAGAGGGTTATATGACTGGTTTGGTTTTTACTGAGGATTATGAGCAAAAGTCATTTGAAACAGAGAAAATAAGATTGATGGAAAGCCTAACAGATGAAGCGCAAAAACTATTTGTAAACAAGTATTGTATATTCGTTGGTCAAGTATTTTTAAAATCATTAAAACACTTTACATATGAAGGAATTAATATAATTAATCCAATTAGTAAGAGTAAATTTTTTGGGGATCACGATAAGTTGCTTAAAAAAATACGTGATGAAAGAGATATATATACACATGCATCTAATAGAGACCTACCTAAGATGAATATTATAGAACTATTGCGGATTTCTGAATGTTATAAAAGTTTATATAGGATATGTATACTAAACAGGCTTGGAATGGATAAAGATATTATAAAGACCCGTTTTGGGCTAGATAATTATTTTTCAGCCTATATTGAAAAGTTATTTGATTATAATATAAAAACGCATTGTTTTGATACTGGTGAGTTTGACAAAAAAATGTGGCCGTTTTCTGAAACACCAAGATGAAATTTCCCAGTTGCATTCCCAGTTGCATTCCTAAGACAAAAAATCAAGGCTTCCAAAGTTTACTAAAACTCTGGAAGCCTTGTCTTTACTTAATGCAGTTGAGGGGACTTGAACCCCTACCCAGTTAACCCGGACTAGAACCTGAATCTAGCGCGTATGCCAATTCCGCCACAACTGCTTAATCTATAATTTCTCACGGAACGATTTAGATTATAACATA
>JAAYJU010000189.1 GCA_012522735.1 Clostridiales bacterium
GCAGCATCCTTAAGCGTAGCATAGGGCATATCAAAGCTTCCATCATTACCCGAAATAGCATTAGGCCCTCCTACATATATCTCCTCTACCGCACCGCTTGTTCCCATAGAAGCCGAACCGTCATATGCATAAGCATTAGTCTGAACCATGCCCATAAGCATGCATATGCTCAGCAGTATAGCCAATCCCTTCATCCTTCTTAATCGTAACATTATATAATACCCTCCCTTTTCACTTTTGATTACCTTAGTATATTTTGCCGAATTTTAGCTTATGTAAACATATTATAGCAGTTATGGATGAATTTGGAACTGTACTAAAGTACAGTCTAAAAAATTTTTTTCACAAAAAGGACTGTACTTTTTCATCTGATTTAATTTGTTTAATTCGTATTCTTCATTAATCATTGCTATTTTTACTTGTATAAAATAATATAGTATATATAACTCCTTAGTGTGGCTTGATAAAAATAATTCAATAATATATCAATTATTCATAGGGAGGTTTACCATGTCAAAACGTATAATTGCAGCTCTGTGTTGTCTTACCCTAATCCTGAGTCTTATCCCGCATAAAGCTTTCGCAGCCAGCTTGGATCCAGTAGCCTTTAGCTTCTCCGATAATCATATGAAGAAACTGGCAGAATCAGGCTCGATCTTCACCCCCGGTGCGAATATTAAAGGTGAAATCGTCAAGGGCGAACCCAGTCAGGACGGGGACGGTGCCTCATACAAGGCTGTTCACATTCCAGGTACGGACTATAGTTCCATACCAAATGGCTTAAAATTGGAGTTTGGAACTCCTTTATCCGGAGAGGTTGAGTGGACCGTATCTGCCTGGGTATATGTTCCCACCGATGGCAATAAGCAAATAGCAGATAAGCAGGATTTAATAGGTGGTGGCATACTTATCAACGGCAACCCTGGCAGCAACACCCACAAATACCCCACCAATGCAGAAGAGGCTGGCAAGATTGTATATGACACATGGATGAATGTGGTTATGAAGGTTCCTGTCCTTAACGAGAATATTAGCTATATTCATTTTCGCTTCTATACCAATGATCAAGCAACTCATCCGGAGGTATGGTATTGGGATAACATCGAGGTTAAAATGACTGCAGACGAACCTGAGATTAAGACGACCGAGGTTGCCGATGGTTTTCTGACCGTACCCTATGAGATGGAATTCGTGGCGGCAGGCAATCTACCAATTACATGGACCTTAAAGGGCGGTAATCTTCCAAAAGGTCTGTCATTATCCGAAGACGGGCTACTATCCGGTATTCCCCAGGAGCTGGCAGACACAACCATAACTATAGAAGCCAAGAATGAATTTGGAGAAGATACTATGGATTATAAATTTCTTATACACGAAACAGACAGTGCCTTTAACCTTTCAAAGACACTGGGCAAGCCTCTTGGTAATTCAAACCCCATCATCACTCACAAATACGGTGCGGATCCATGGGCGATAGAATATAAGGACAGGCTATATGTCTATATGACCGCCGATACCTACAACTATGACGCCGACGGTAATATCACAACCGCATCCTATGGAATAATTAAGCATATAAATGTAGTGTCTACTGCTGATATGGTCAACTGGACAGATCATGGCTCCATCCCGGTTGCTGGAGCAAATGGCATAGCCAAGTGGGCAAGTAATTCATGGGCTCCATGCGTAGTACAAAAGAACATAGACGGTGAGGATAAATTTTTCTTATATTTCGCTAACAATGGTAGCGGTGTAGGCGTTATAGTCGGTGATAGCCCGGTTGGTCCCTGGACCGATCCCATTGGCAAGGCTCTTGTTAACCACTCAACCCCTAACAGTAATAGCAAGCTAGTACCATGGTGCTTTGACCCAGCTGTATTTATAGACGATGATGGAATCGGTTATCTCTATTACGGTGGCGGTATCGACGGCTTAAGCAATGCGAATCCAAAATCAGCTAGGGTTGTAAGGCTTAAGGACAATCTGACCGAAATCGATGGCACACCTCAGGAGCTTGATCCTCCATATTTCTTCGAGGCCTTGGCAATGCATAAGTATAAGGACAAATACTACCTATCCTACAGCTCAAACTTCAATAGCCCCGGTGCTCTGGATGGTGTCAGACCCGGCAGCGGAGACATCGGTTATATGATAGGTGACAGCCCTATGGGACCATTTACATACGGTGGTGTAGCATTTCCAAATAC
>JAAYJU010000190.1 GCA_012522735.1 Clostridiales bacterium
GTTCAGCGGGGCTTATTAAAGTGCCTCTACTTCAAAAACTGCTCATATAAATCTTACAAAAAGCAGCACACAGGCATTTTAGTTAGGTTTATTCGTTTTCAAAGTGCAATTTACGGAAACTCAAGAATCTTACTTCATTGACAATTCATAATTGATTATGTATATTATTTAAATATACTAAGTATTGCAGGCAAAGTCATTGAAAGAACAAGAAGTATTATAATGATAGTTGATATAATTTTTCTAGTTCTCTTACTACGCCAATTAAACATGCTTTCACCTTCTTCTTTATTTGCTTTATGCTTTTTATATGGAAAGGTCGTGTATAAAGTGGTTAATATTGTTTCTATAAGTTTATTAATGATATTTGTCCTATGGTTGAATTATGAGATAGGAAAAAATAATAGACTATCAAATAAGGGTAAGGATGAATTCTGGAATAAGGAATCCCAGGCAAACAAGACCCGTAAAGTCGATATATCCAATCTAGATTATATATCTATACCTTATGATAGGCTTCCTATGGAGGATAATCCCGACCAAACCATTAATTCATATCGTGATACTATTCTCTCACATTCTGATAAAAAAATACTCAATTTAAGTGGTTTTTCAAACACTGACCTGAAATTAAAATATGGTGCATCTAATATAAACCTACTTATCGAATACGACAACAACTATACTATTCTTGTGGCAATTCTTCATAAATGGGGTGAGCGCTTATATATGGAAGGCTACCAGAGGGAAGCCATTGCCGTGTTAGAAGCCGCCTTGGATTGTGAAACGGATGTACATAAAACCTTTGAGCTACTGGCAAAAATCTATAAAGAGCAAGGCTCACACTATAAATTTAACCTGCTAATAGATAGACTATCCTCTTCCTCTATTCGTAGCAAGGAAGCTCTATTATCCAAGCTTAATCGATAATAGCTAAAGCTATGTTTTATATTTTAAATTATTTCATCCCATCATTCAAGGGGATTATCTCTTTATTTTCGATTGGACTTATATATCTGCATTCCATATGTACAATAATCCCTTAAAAAACATTGTTCACATTTAGGGCTTCTAGCATTACAGATGCTTCTACCATGAGTAATAATCTGTATATTATATGGAATCCACTGCTCCCTTGGAAGCTTTTTCATTAAATCAAATTCAATCTTAACAGGATCCTCTTCCTTTGTTAATCCAAGACGATTGGATACCCTTTTAACATGTGTATCTACTACAATACTAGGTTCATTATAGATATTTCCTCTAATTACATTTGCGGTTTTTCTTCCAACCCCTGCTAGACTTGTCAAATCGTCTATATCTCTCGGGACAACTCCATCATATTCAAATATAAGCCTATGGGCACATGCAATAATATTCTTTGCTTTATTCCTATAAAATCCCGTGGAATGAATATCCTTTTCAAGCTCTTTTATATCTGCATAAGCAAAATCCTCTAGACTAGTGTATTTTTTAAATAGCTTAGAAGTAACCTGATTAACCCTTTCGTCTGTACATTGAGCGCTTAGTATGGTTGCAATTAACAGCTGCCAAGGTGTTTTGTAATTTAAAAAACACCTGCTCTCTATACCATATTCTCTGTTAAGAGCATCAATAATATTTTGAATTTTTTCCTTTTCTTTTTTGCTTATTCTGCTAGTGGCCATATACTTCACCTCTATTCATCTTTTAGTATCTTAATTTCCGCCGAATTAGATATGGGGTCTCTCTTATCATAATCAAACATAATGATACAATCCTTCTTAATGGCTTTACCCTGCCTTGCAGATTCTATCACATCATAGGCAAACTTCTCAAGATGTATCCTACTTCTATCAACCCTATGCTTATCACATATCAATCTATAGCTTTTATAAGGAATAGGAGAGCCTACATAATTAGGCCTATTTCTTAAGGCCTCTCTTAAGCATATATCAAACAATAGAATTTCTTTAAATACATCCCCTGATTCACTATTATTATCTATATGCATTTCTTCAAAGAATTCCAATAGGATCTCATATCGCCTCATCCTTGAATGTGCCAGTGTATAAAGTCCCTTCTTATCATAATACTGGTATAGTGAAGCATAAAGCCTCATTGGACTATCAAAATAATGCACCATATACTCTATAGAATAAGCAAACTGACCGCTATTATAATACACCTCAACCATATCACAGATGCCCTTTAGCTCTATTATCTCACCATAGGATAGATGGCTGGTATAAAGGACCTCATATGGAGGATCATTATTATAAACAATACCATAGTCCTCACATTCCTCTTCTATCATAGAGCCCTTTAGAACCTTTAGAAAACCCAGCTGGAGCTGATCCGGCTTAAGCTCATATACATCATTAAAGGATTTCTCAAAAGAAGAATAATCCTCCAAGGGTAGTCCGGCAATAAGGTCTAGATGCTGATGTACATTGTGGCCTTCTTTAATACGCCTCACATTATCAGATAGCTTATCGAAGTCCACCTTTCTTCTAATGGCTTTCATCGTATCGGGATTGGTCGTCTGTACTCCGATTTCTAGCTGAAGTAGCCCCGGTCTTAAGCTCTGTAATATATCAAGCTCCTCATCACTTAATAAATCAGCTGTTATCTCAAAATGAAAATTCGTTACACCATTGTCATAAGCTCTTATAAATCTCCATATTTCCATGGCATGCTCTTTATTACAGTTAAAGGTTCTATCCACGAATTTAATCTGTGGAACCTTTTGATCAAGAAATACCTTTAGTTCTGTTTTAACAAGGTCCATTCTGCGATATCTAACTCCTCTGTGTGCAGAGGATAGACAATAACTACAGGAATATGGACATCCACGACTGCTTTCATAATAAATTATTTTATTCCTTTGGCTTTCAATATCGGGATAGGCAAATGGAATGTCATCCAGTGATATAAATCCACGTGCTGGTGTCTGCTCAATGGCAACATCATCACTACCTGATAGGGTTTGCCGTCTTGCACTATCTTTAAAGGCAATACCATAAATATCTTCAATTTCTTTGCCAAGTCCCAGATAATACTCTATAAGCTCATAAAAGGTCTCTTCACCCTCTCCAATTACTATACCATCAAGCTCCTTATATTTTACTAGGCAATCCATGGGGTTATAGGACACCTCCGGTCCCCCAAACCATATTTTAACCTGAGGTTGAACCTTTCTTAAACTCTCGATTATACTCCCTATCATACCCATATTCCATATATAACAAGAAAATGCCACAAGGTCCGCTTTCTCCAGATATATTCCTCTTAATATTTCTTCCTTGGTATGGTTTATCGAATACTGGGCAATATGAATATATTCCTTGTATTTGTCCGAAAAAGACTTAAGACTATGGACTGCAAGGTTAGTATGAATAAATTTCGCATCAAGAGCTACTAATAAGATTTTCATTTATATTGTTCCTTTATAATAAATTGATAAGAAGAGTATACCATATTTTTTCTATTTAAAATATCCTATAATGAGGCTTTTCTTCTCCCATTATATAATAACGCAGATAGTCATCCAATATTATTGCTAGAGGAGATAGAAAGAACCATATCATAGTATAAAGTATACATATCTGTCCCTTTATATTAAAAAGTCGGTCTGAGTAGTCCCATACATTAAGATCCAGCCATACATTCACTATTAACCCGGTCACAAATTCAACTGCTGTTATGATGACAGCTGATATTGCCATCTGCTTAATAAGAGATATTTCACCGGAATAAACCTCATTAATTAGGCCTATTAATATAAAGCAGATTCCTCCTGCAATCATCATAGATATATGTGAATATCCCCTAAATATTATCTCCATTCCACCATATGTGAATCCACCGATTAAAAACATCAAGAAATATTGTAGAAATTTATTATAACGTAAAAGCATATTTATTCCTTTCTTTTTACTAAAACCTGCCAAACTAGTTATAGGAAGAGGATTATTAACTTAATATGCTCATATATTTTCGGATTATCTTCTATTAATTAATATGCCAATAAGTACATTTACGTCCAAAATTTTAATTATTACTTTATTTTCACA
>JAAYJU010000191.1 GCA_012522735.1 Clostridiales bacterium
ATTAGTATGTTAGAAATACTTAAAGCTATAATACTGGGTATTGTAGAAGGTATTACAGAGTGGCTACCTATAAGCAGTACAGGACATATGATTCTAGTGGAAGAATTCATAAAATTTGAAGCTTCAGACGCATTTATGGAAATGTTTAGAGTGGTCATACAGCTAGGTGCAATCTTAGCAGTTGTTATACTGTATTTTAATAAGTTAAATCCTTTATCACTTAAGAAGACCAAGCAGGAAAAGAAGGATACTATGAGTATCTGGTATAAGGTTATAATCGGAGTAGCTCCTGCAGGGGTAATAGGTGTGCTTTTTGATGATTGGTTTGATGAGCATTTTTATAACTACATAATGGTTGCTGTCATGTTGATTGTATATGGTGTTTTATTTATTATGGTTGAAAACAGAAACAAGGATAAAGAAGCCAAGATAAATAGCTTTAATGATTTGTCCTACAAAATGGCTTTCTTAATAGGTATATTTCAAATACTTGCCTTAGTTCCTGGAACATCCCGTTCAGGTGTAACTATTTTGGGGGCAATATTACTTGGTAGCTCCCGTCATATTGCTGCTGAATATTCATTCTTTCTATCCATACCTATAATGTTTGGCGCAAGTGCGCTAAAGCTGGTCAAATTCGGATTTGACTTTACTCCTATGGAGCTTGCAGTATTATTAACCGGAATGGCTGTTGCTTTTGTAGTATCAGTAGTAGCTATCAAATTCCTTATGAGCTATATTAAACGAAATGACTTCAAGGCTTTCGGATGGTATCGGATAGTGCTGGGTATATTAGTGCTGGGATACTTCATAATCAGTAAATAGTAATAAAGTATATTTCACAACCGGAATTCCATGGAGTTCCGGTTGTTCTTATTTAGAAACTTTGATATAATTCTTCATTATATGTAGAAGAGGTTAGCGCAGATTTAAGGAGGATTTGAAAATGGCACAAAAAAGTAGACCTGAGAGACAGCTTTGGGCACAATATGATGCCCTACAACTGGGTTCCGGTTGGGATGAAAAGGACATTACTAAGCCACAGATACTTATAGAGGATGTATATGGTGACAGCCATCCGGGAAGCGTACATCTTAATCAATTGACTGAGCAAGCAAAATACGGTGTGTTTGAATGCGGTGGTTTTCCTGCACATTTTCATGCTACGGATATATGTGACGGTTGTGCCCAAGGACACGACGGTATGAATTATATATTAGCTTCCAGGGAAGCGATTTGCGATATGGTTGAGGTTCATGGGTCTGTCACGCCTTGGGATGGACTAATTCTTACATCATCCTGTGATAAATCCGTACCAGCCCATCTAAAGGCCGCCGCAAGGCTTGATATTCCTACAATATTTATTCCAGGTGGAAGCATGAGACCAAGTCCTTTTATGGCCACATCCATGAGGGCGGGAGACATTTCTCTAAGGCAAAAAAGAGAGGGGCAGATATCGGAAGAAGAGGTTAGAGATTATAAATTGACCGGTTGTCCGTCCTGTGGTGCATGTGCCTTCTTAGGTACAGCCTCTACCATGCAATGTATGGCCGAAGCTTTAGGATTAGCTCTTCCGGGCAGTGCGTTGGTTCCTGCGACCATGAGAGATATTCTTCAGTATTCCAGAAATGCAGGAAGAAAGATTATGGAGCTAGCAAAGAAGGGTATAAGTGCAAGTATGATAATGACAAAGGAAGCTTTTCATAATGCCTTTGTAATACATAGTGCCATTGGTGGATCAACAAATGCTATGATTCATATGCCCTCTATAGCCAGAGAGTTAGGAATTGAGCTAGATCCTGAGGAAATAGATGATATTAACCACAAGATTCCCCATCTAGGTAATGTTACACCAAGCGGTGCTTATCCTACTGAGACCTTCTGGTTTGCCGGAGGAATACCCATGGTGCAGCTATATCTTAAGGATTATCTTAACCTTGATGTTCTTACTGTTACAGGTAAAACCCTTGGAGAGAATCTGGAGAATTTACAGAAGGAGAATTTCTTTGAACGAAATCTGGGCTACTTAGCAAACTATGGTCTTACAAGAGATCAAGTTATTTTTCCTCCTGAGAAGGCAGAGGAGATAGGCTCTATTGCAGTTCTAAAGGGAAATATAGCTCCTGAGGGCTCCGTAGTAAAATATTCAGCCTGCGATAAGAAGCTATATACTCATCAGGGTCCTGCAAGAGTATTTAACTCGGAGGAGGATGCTCATAAGGCTGTAGTTAAAGGGGATATTAATCCTGGTGATGTGATTGTTATACGTTATGAAGGACCAAGAGGCTCGGGCATGCCGGAGATGTTTATGACTACTGAAGCTATAGTGTGCGATCCTAGACTTAACGGTACTGTATCACTAATAACAGATGGTAGATTTTCGGGAGCAACCAGAGGTGCAGCAATAGGTCATGTATCACCAGAGGCGGCAGTCGGAGGACCATTAGCATTTATAAGAGAAGGGGATATCATTGAATATGACATCTTTGCTAGAAAGATTAATTGTATCGGTGTTAGTGGAAAGATAATGGAGCCCAAAGAGGTCGACCGAATATTAACAGAACGTTCTTCTTCTAATCATGGAATAGTTCCAAGACCTGTAAGAAAAGGACTTTTAAAACGTTATACCTCCCTTGCCCTATCAGCCATGCAAGGCGCAGGATATGAATAAAAAACGGTGCCAGGTACCAGCCGAATCGGTGTCAGTTACCAATGAATGGTACCGATGAATGACCGAATATGAGTAACGAAAGGAGAAAAGATGAAAGCAAGATTTATTACACCAGTTGTAACGGCTTTTGATAAGAACTATAATTTGGATATAAAGGCAAATCGGAGGATTTGGGATTTTGTTATAGAGGGAGGAATAGACGGTATTATTCTGATGGGAAGTACTGGTGAATTCTTTGCCATGTCTATGGAGCAGAAGAAGGAGCTTATCCTTGAAGCAGCAAAGCATATAAATCACAGGGTTCCCCTTATCGTTGGTAGCGGAAGCACGAGACTGGAAGAGACTATAGAGCTAACAAAGTATGCGGCTGATAATGGAGCTGACGGTGTAATCATAGTACCACCTTATTATTTCTCCTTGTCACAAGACAGTGTAGAGGATTACTTTGATGCAATTGCAGATGCTGTTAATACCAGAATTTATCTTTATAATTATCCTGAGCGGACGGGATATGATTTGACAGCAGATCTTATGCTAAAGCTTCGTAGAAAGCATGATAATATTGTAGGCTGTAAGGATACAGTAGTGGACTTTGCTCATACTAGAAAGCTGATTGATACCATCTTACCGGAATTCCCTGATTTTGAAATATATTCAGGATATGATGATAACTTTGCTCATAATGTCCTAAGCGGTGGAAGCGGAGTAATAGGAGGTCTTACCAACGTAGCTCCCGAGGTTGGTTCGGGTTGGGTAAAGGCCTTCCAGGAAAATGATATAAAAAAAATATCATACTATCAAAAGCAGATGGACATCCTAGCACAGCTATTCGAATTTGGAGTACCCTTCGTTCCCCTAGTAAAAAAGGCAATGGTACTACGAGGATTACCAATTGAAGATGTATCTACACCACCATTACAAAACCCCACCAACCCCCAAATAGATCGTATCAAGGAAATTCTGAAAAGAGTGAACATCTTATCCTAGTAAACCCTAGAGAAAAATAAGAACTGATACCCTGATATGTATGGTCGTTTCGGACGTGTAGTCCGTATAAGACATACATATCAGGAGTATCTGTACTACTAATCAGTGTGTAAATACACTCAGTGTATTGGGAATATATACATGCCCTTAAGAATTAAGAAACAGCCACGTTTGACTTACTTAGTATAATTATCAAAATATCCCTGTACTAGCACGATTGGTGTTCCCTTATCACCACTTCCTGAAGTAAGGTCACATAAGGAGCCTATTAAATCAGTCAGGCGTCTAGGTGTAGTTCCCTGAGATGCCATATCTCCAACCAGATTATCAGCTTTTTGGCGTATATATTCTGATATAGCATCCTTTAATTGCTGGCCCTGTAGATGAGCAAAATCGTTATCAGCAAGGTATTTTAGCTTAACCTCATTCGGTTGACCCTCAAGTCCACTTGTGTAAGCAGGGGATACAACAGGATCTGCAAGCTCCCATATCTTACCGATAGGATCCTTAAAGGCACCGTCACCATATACCATTGCCTCTACTTTTTTCCCGGTAAGCTCAAAAAACCTTTGGCTGATTCTATCAACAATATCCTGGCAGTCACGGGGAAAGAGCTTTACTGAGTCCTCAGTTGCCTTATTACATCCTAAAAGTCCGTAGGTTTCATTATAACCGCTACTATCTATGGGAGAGGTTAGTATCTCATCAAGACTGTATATTGTTTTAGCACCTGCTTTTTTTAGAAGTCTTTTTGTTCTTTCTCTTGAATGAATATCGCAGCAGAGTACATGTTTTGTGTGTTTTAGAATTGCACGACAATCATTTGCTAGGAGGATTTCTACTTCACAGCCTTCATCACTAGCAATTTTCTTATAATATTCAATATAATCCACGCCTGTAAATGGATGCTTATAGCTCCCAAAAAGCTGGCGATATATATCTTCAGATAATACATCAGTCCATGGGTTAATTCCCTTTTCATCTAGAGTATCCAAATCTACAAGGTGGTTTCCTACCTCATCTGATGGGTAGCTAAGCAGTAATGTGATTTTCTTTGCACCTCTAGCAATTCCTTTAAGACAGGTAGCGAATCTATTCCTACTAAGTATAGGGAATATAATGCCTATATCTTTATTGCCAAATCTATTATTGATATCCGCAGCTATATGATTTACTGATGCATAGTTTCCTTGTGCACGGGCAACTACAGCCTCAGTAACGGCCACTATATCTCTATCATCAATTTGGAAATTCTCATATTTGGCAGCATCAAGGACACTTCTCACAACGATTTCAACAATATCATCACCCTTACGTATTATAGGAGCACGAACCCCTCTTGATACAGTTCCGATATATCTTTCCATCTCACACACTCCTTATGAATTAATTATACCCGAAAATTATGCATAATAATAAAATAAACTAAATTACCAAATTATTATAGCATTATTTGTTGCCTTAGTAAAAATAATAGTTATTATACATACCATAAGTATAGCTTATGCCAATGTAGAATCAAAATAAATACAGCCTATGATATATATCTTATCATAGGCTGTTAATAGCTTCTTATGTGGTACCTGGTACCATGACTTATTCGTAAGGGAATACCGTCTGAATAGTACCATCCTCATTATACTTGATCTCTGTGAACTTAATAGTACGCTGGTGGTCTATTCCTCCCGATAGTGATGCATCATGATAGAAGAGATACCATTTACCCTTAAATTCAACGACAGAATGATGGGTTGTCCAGCCTATAACAGGCTCTAGAATTGTTCCTCTGTACGTAAAAGGTCCCATGGGATTATCACTGGTCGCATATGCGATATAATGAGAGGAACCGGTTGAATAGGTAAAATAGTAGGTTCCATTATACTTATGCAGCCATGGTGCTTCGAAGAAGCGTCTTTCTTCATCTCCAGCTAAGAGCGGTTTACCATCCTCATCAAGAATCTTGGATTCCTTAAGGGGTTCTGCCAAGGTTAGCATATCTTCATTCATTTTAGCTACATATACGCCAAGAGCCTCTTCTGAAGGATCCTGGGGTCCTGCATCGGCTACGAATTCTCCTGTTTGCCATTTTTCCAACTGTCCGCCCCAAATGCCACCGACATACATATAGGCTGTGCCATCATCATCTATAAATACCGCAGGGTCCATACTGAAGGTTCCAGGTATATAATTTGGCTCTGGTTTAAAAGGACCTGCTGGGTTTTTACTGGTAGCTACTCCTATACGAAATATTCCGTCCTTATCCTTAGCAGGAAAATAAAAATAATAAGTACCGTTTTTATAAGCGGCATCAGGTGCCCACATCTTTTCACTGGCCCATGGAACATCATCCACATGAAGTATTTGACCATGGTCTATAACAGGGGCATCAATATCATCCATAGAAAATACGTGATAATCCTCCATTCTGTACTGACTACCATCGTCGTCAGACTCTCCATCATGTTCTAAATCGTGAGAGGGATAAATATATATCTTATCTTCAAACACGTGAGCAGATGGATCAGCAGTATAAATATGTGTAACTAAAGGTTCGTTCTGTTTAGCGCGTCTACTCATCTTTTTCTCCTTATTAGTAATAATATATCTAGGCGTTTGTGAAACGCCACAACCCATTGATTTTACTGGGTTTTTTTTAACTTATATATTAATTTTCTCTCCGGTAAATGGTATAATGTAAGTGACCAAACTAATCAAAATATCATTTACACGGAG
>JAAYJU010000034.1 GCA_012522735.1 Clostridiales bacterium
AAGCAGCACACAGGCATTTTAGTTAGGTTTATTCGTTTTCAAAGTGCAATTTACGGAAACTCAAGTATAGATTATCCTATGATTTCTCATAATTCCTTAAAATATTCACTCAATTTAGACAATTATCTACTATAGCTCATCCTGCTGAAATGTACTTATATATTATCTTTATAACATATAAAATATACTAGCCTTTTATGAATATTCAATTACAATCTTATTCAGATTATCGTAATTTCCAAATATTCTTAATATCTTTCTATAACTTCTCATGATAATCACTAAAATCAAAGGTAGCAAAATAATCCTTTGGAGTCTCTGCTCTGCGAATTAGCCGAACAGAACCATCCTCCTTTAGGAGTAGCTCAGCACTCCTTAATTTTCCGTTGTAATTGTATCCCATAGAAAAACCGTGGGCTCCGGTATCATGAATTATAATCAGGTCTCCTATATCTATCTTTGGTAGCATTCTATCAATTGCGAATTTATCATTGTTTTCACATAGAGCACCGGTAACATCATACTTGAAGTTACATGGGGCATCCTCCTTACCCATAACCGTTATATGGTGATATGCTCCGTACATAGCAGGTCTCATCAAATTAACAGCACTGGCATCAAGGCCTATATACTCCTTATAGATATGCTTTTCATGAACTGCTCTTGCTACCAAATGTCCGTAGGGTCCCAGCATATACCTTCCAAGCTCGGTATATATAGCCACTTCACCCATACCTGCCGGAACAAGGATTTCTTCAAAGGCCTTTCTAACACCTTCTCCAATCACCATTATGTCGTTTGGCTTTTCCTCGGGGCGATATGGTATACCAATTCCTCCAGAGAGATTTATAAACTTAATATCAGCACCGGTTTTATTATGAAGCTCCACAGCCAACTCAAACAAGATGCCCGCAAGAGTAGGATAATATTCATTTGATATGGTATTACTTGCAAGAAAAGCGTGAATACCAAAATTTTCTACACCCTTCTGCTTCAAAATACGAAATCCCTCTATCAATTGCTCCTTAGTAAAACCATATTTAGCATCACCGGGATTATCCATTATTCCGTTGCTTGTAGTAAATACTCCACCGGGATTATATCTACAGCTTATGGTCTTTGGAAGGCCTGCTTCCTTTTCAAGAAAATCTATATGAGTAAAGTCATCTAAATTTATCACTGCATTCAATTCTCTTGCCTTGACAAATTCCTCGGCAGGAGTAACGTTGGAGGAAAACATTATATCCTCACCCTTATAATCCAGGGCATTAGCTAACATAAGCTCTGTCAAGGAAGAGCAATCCACTCCACAGCCTTCATCCTTTAATATATTTAATATATAAGGGTTTGGTGTCGCTTTAACCGCAAAATATTCCTTAAATCCTTTATTCCAAGCAAATGCCGCCTTTAATTTCCTAGCGTTTTCACGAATTCCCTTCTCATCATAGATATGAAAGGGGGTAGGATATACTTTAATTATATCATTTAATTGCTCTAGAGTAACAAATGGTCTCTTCATGGTGGTTTTACCTCCCATATAAATATAAAAAGACGAATAATCATATGATATCCGCTTATGTATAATATTTGAAATACATGTATGCCTTACATATCCGTATACATCTTATATTTTCCTAATTTAACGTATGATATAAAATCATGAATACTATTTAGAGGTTTCTTAAATCCCATACCGTTATATCCCTGCTCGAAACCATGAGCATCGGTTCCTGCCAATGCAGGAAAATTATGCTTTTTTGCGTAAGCAAGTGCCTTCTTATCCACATCTTTGCTGCCGTTACCTTCATTATACGCCTCTACGGCATCAACAAATTCAGGAAATAGACGTATCTCCTTGATATAAGCTCTGCTTCTAAAGGGATGGGCATGAACCACATAGCCACCTGCCTCATGGATATAATAGTATTGCTCCTCTACTGACCAATTAATCATATCAGGATGATTTCTCATCCATTCATGGTCAAGTCCATATACTAAAAATTCTGTTCCTCTATAATTAGATTCCCATCCGAAGAATACGGACAAGCCTATCTTGTCCCCTTCCTCCTTGGCATTTTCATAACCCTTGCAGAATAAATCTACTCGCCTCTCCCAAGGTAAGTTACTAGGGATGGCAGTGTTCCCGTTAAAAAAATGATCTGTTACAATTATACCTGTATAGCCGATTTCTTTATATATTCTTGCCTGCTCTGCTCCGGTTCTTATCGAACACGCACTTGCTTCACTGGTATGCAGATGGGTTTCGTATAGATATAAGCCCACTCTAACACCTAGCCTTTCCAAACTGGACTCTTACTAAGTAAATCTATAATCTTCATCCTTATATAGTTTCTGAGTATTGCACCCATTATACATGATTTTTCTTTTATTTCAAATACTTTATTATAGTGCAAGCTACATTATAATCCAAAAACTAGATTTATGCTACCTTTTTATTGTATAGTGTAATAATCTGCGCGAACGTATGATTGCAAAATTACTAGAAATATACCAAGTCTTGTGTTATAATCATTTAGAATAATCTACATATAGAATATTTGTAAAAGGGGAATATGAGCAATGGAACAATATAGTGGAAGTCAAATAGTCGTTTTAGAGGGACTGGAGGCGGTGCGAAGACGTCCCGGAATGTATATAGGAACCACAGGACCAAGAGGTCTTCATCACCTTATTTGGGAGATAATTGACAATGGAATTGATGAGCATCTGGCTGGATATTGTAATCATATTGACGTTACTATTCGAAAGGATGGTGGCATAGAGATTGTTGATAATGGTCGAGGAGTGCCTGTAGACATCCATCCCATAAAGAAAATACCCACTCCCCGTGTAGTCTACACTACACTTCATGCCGGTGGTAAATTTGGTAGCAATGTATATAAGGTATCTGGCGGTCTTCATGGAGTAGGTGCATCTGTCGTTAATGCGCTTTCAAGTCGTATGCTTGTAGAGATAAGAAGAGACGGTAAAATATATCAGGATGAGTACAGAAATGGCGGTAATCCTATAACAAAGTTAGAAGACGGTATGCTTCCTGTAATCGGGAAATGTAACAAATCAGATACAGGTACCAAGGTAATATTCTACCCTGATGATACGATCTTTGAATCAGTAGAATTCAAAGCCGATATAATTCAAAAAAAGCTAAAGGAAATAGCATTTCTTAATAAAAATCTATTACTCAATTTTAAGGACGAAATTACCGGTGTATCCAAAAGCTAT
>JAAYJU010000192.1 GCA_012522735.1 Clostridiales bacterium
CATAAGTATATATCTTTTAAATCATAAATATGCCCTAAAAATAATAAGTAATCAATACTTCCTTTATATATCATCTTGTCTAATAATGAACATAGTATACTAGAAGCTATTAGTGTAAATGTAATTTCAAAAAATATATTTGTAAACTCGCGTTTTTTTATAAATTGATATATGGAGTAAATCCTATTTTATTGTTTAATAAAGTCACCTTAATATGCATAAATCTTATGTGTATAATGGCCTTTACCCCTTGATCAATTATGACTAGCATTAGCAGATATACTATTTTTTTCATATTATTTGTCCTCATAAATTATTACTATTGAATCCAAAGGAATACCTCGAAAGCTATTGCCATTTTCTCAAATTTTTATAATCTTTTAAAAACAGCAAATATACTTTCGAGACTTCTTATTAAATTGTTAGTTGAATAATGATTTCAATGGTTTCCATATGTAGGGATATAAAACATCGTGGCCATAATCATAAAACCATTTTATAGGATTAATCTGGTCTAATACGGGGCTTGTAGAGAACACCGCTAAAATCGAAGTCATTACCAAAAGCAGTGAAACAATACGTTTCTTCATTAGTAAATTCTCCTTATTTAAGTTAATAGTTCATATATATACATGATTACATCATAATATATAGGACTTAAGGTGTTGCCCCGTATATACAATTATCAAGTATATCCTGCCAAATTACGCTCTCATAGCAGCTTTGATAATATGCTAATTCTGCCGCTTCTTTCTCGTATAGGCTCTTGGTTACATCGAGCTGACTTGCTCTTTTATATTTATGCTTAGTTACTAATGCATTATATTGGTTCTCCTTGACCTGTAGCTCCTTCCATGATGCTTCTCTGGATTTGATGGCTTTTTCATAGGAATTGATAGCTTTGGTTACATATGTCCTTATACTATCTTCCAACTCTTCTTTTTGAAGCTTATAATATTCGATTTGAATTTCAGTCTGACGATAGGATGTATAGCTGCTTCTTTTAGCAGAATCCTTATATTCTTGATAGCTGCTAATATAGTTAAGTATTTGCTGATAGCCTGAGTGCTTATTAATTAACTCCCATGTCTTAGTCTCAGGGTTATATGATTTCTTATCACTGGATAAGGGTAGCTTTATCTTTGCTTCACTCACAATACCAGTATCTCTTACTATGGCATTAATGCTAGCTTCATAAGAACATGTGTTTTCATTTATCGCTCTCTCGTTATGTAGAATGTTTACTTCATCAACATCCAACAAATTCTCTAGCCATCTCCACTAATACTTCTTGAAACTTATGTGCTGTATACTTATTTGATCTTGATATAATGTTCATAATTTCAAAATTTTGCTCTAATTGAATAATCATTTGTTACATCCTCCATAAATAAATCTTTAAATTATTTAATAGTGTATTACTAAAAATCATGTAATAACAGGTACTAATTCCTGATGCTAAAACACTCTTTAATAAAATAATTATCGTAAGAGAAATAGCGTTTATTTTATATAATTACGTCCTAATTTAAAAAATACCTGAAAAACAAAAAACAAATCACCAACAAACACAATTGAGTAAAAATAGTATCCCGCTTTTTCACTAAGATGTTTTTCATTCATAAAAACGCATATAAATAATAAAGTAAAAATTGATAAGTAGAGTAGATTGACTTTTGATAAACGAATAATATTAAGATAATTTAGTAATAAAAACGTAACTAAACATATAATATTAAAACCAAACAATATCTTTACTAACTCTTTAATATTTGTTTTACTAAAAACCATAATATTTAACCTCCTTGATTTCTTATACCTTTTAGGCGTTTGCGAAACGTCACAACCCATTGATTTTACTGTTCTTTTCTAACCTCTATATTAACTTTTTTCGGTAAATGGTATAATGTGAATAACCAAACTTAATAAAATATCATTTACACGGAGGAAAATTAATGACTGTTTGAACCCAATGTATCAAATATCCCTAAACAAACATAAATAGATGCGTATATAATATTGGCTTTATATTTTAGTAGCACTTTTTGTCTATACTAATAACCATTTATACAAAGGGAAAGTATCTCTACTCTCCCCCTATAAATTGCAGATGCCCTGCGTTTTGGAAGAATCAACAAGGAGGTATATATGGACGATTACCGCTATAAGGCGTTACAGAACCTTACACGTGCCCGTTACTTCGCTGTCCAGAACCAAACAAAGGAGAAACAGCGTTTCCTCAACTATTTATTTATGAAGTATTCTTCTTTGGCGCAGGAGAAGGTATTTTCCGATACCTTCAGTACCACAGCTCTGGCTGTTTACGAGGAATTTTCCTCTGCAGATGAGTTGGCCTATATGGATTTAAATGAACCGACTGATTTTATCAGGTTAAAAGGAAAGAACCGATTTCCAAACCCTGAAGAAGTAGCTAAATCCATTCAGGCAGCTGCCCGAGGCTCTTACCGTTTACCAAAGACGGTAAATGACTCTGTCAACCAGGTGCTGTCTTTATCCATATCCTCAATGAGGGCATTGGATGCACAAATCAAAGCTTTTGATAAGGTAATTGCCGAGCAGATGGAACTGATACCAAACCCACTGATATCGATTAAAGGGATTGGCCCTGTTTATTCTGCAGGTATTATCGCTGAAATCGGAAACATCAATCGTTTTCAAAATCAGGCTGCACTAGCCAAGTACGCTGGCTTTGCATGGACACAGAATCAATCTGGTAACTTTGAGGCAGAGCACACACGCCTCATCCAGTCCGGTAACCGTTTCTTAAAGTATTACTTGTCAGAAGCTGCTTTTTCTCTTGTGAGATGCGACTCAGAGTATAAGCGCTACTATCGCCTAAAGTATTAAAAGGTGAACAAGTATCAGCACAAACGTGCACTCGCACTTACTGCCCGTAAATTTGTCCGGTTAGTCTTTGTATTGCTTAAAGAGAACCGGCTATACATACCACCGGAAGAGTATTAATCTCTGGTTGGAACAGTACCCTGTTAAAAAACTGATTTAGCAGGGATTAGGTAGGTGTTTTTTGTCTTTTTCTATATATTTAAAATACATCGGCTTTTTAATTATTTAACCCTTGACATAACACCGCTGGACTTCTTAAATTACTATATTTATGATTCTTCCCTTCGAAGTAGTACAAAAGAACCTACAAATATCCTTATCCTCTTTGCTTTTACGAACCCATTAATACTATTTTGTAATGATCATAGGCTCTGCTGCCCCCACAACCTTGCATACATCCCATCAAATCCAAGCAGCTGTTCATGGTTCCCTGCCTCTACAATCTTTCCTTTCTCCATCACATAGATCATGTCACATCTCTTAATCGTACTTAATCTATGGGCAATAATAATTGTCGACATATCTTTAGCATACTCATCAATTGTTTCCTGGATTGCTCTTTCAGTTATTGAATCCAAGTTACTTGTGGCCTCATCCAATATAAGAATATCCGGCTTCTTTAGTATGGCCCTTGTGATAGCTAGTCTTTGCCTCTGTCCCCCAGATAGATTAGAGCCATTTTCCTCTAGTCGGGTTTCATATCTAAGAGGCATCTCATTAATAAAATCATGGGCACTTGCTTTCTTTGAAGCTGCTATTACATCTTCAGGCCTTACATCATCCAGTCCTAGGGTGAGGTTGTCCATTATGCTACCGCTGAATAGGAATGTCTCTTGGGGTATATATGCTATCTTGTCTCTGAGGCTTTCTAGATTGATATCTTTGATGTTGTTACCATTGACTAGAATTTCACCTTCTTCGGGGCTATATAGATTGAGTAAGAGCTTAACCAGAGTTGTCTTACCAGACCCACTCTCTCCTACCAGAGCTATCTTCTGACCTTGCTTTACATTCATAGTTATATGCTCCAGCACAGGGCGCCTTGTCCCATATCGAAATGTAACATTCTTATAAAATATATCTCCCTGTAATGAGTCAGGGTTAAGTTTTTTGTCCTCGCTTGATGTTCGTTCAGGCTCTAGGTCAAGAATTTCACCTAACCTATCTGCTGCCACTATAGCTGTCTGCATTTGAGGCTGTAGATTAATAAGGTTTTTTAAGGATCAAGAAAATACGCTAATAGAGAATTAAATGTTATTAGTTGTCCTATGGTTAGATTTCCCTTAATAACGTTATAGGCTCCTACCCACAGAATTATGATTCCACCAGTAAGCTCGACAAAGCCTACTAAAGAGCCCTGCAGATTACTAACCCAGCTTAATTTAAATACACTTTTAAATAACCGTATGAATTTTGTCTCGGTTTCTAGGTTAACCTTTCGTTCAGCATTATAGGCTTTTACTGTCTGAATTCCATTTAAAGATTCAACCATATAGGAGGTAAGCTGTGCATTACTCTCCATCTGAACCTGATTAAGCTTCTTATACCAGCTGTTAAAGCTAAAGACTATAATAAAATACAAAATCAGCACTACTAAGGTAACTGCGAACATATAGCCATTCTGTATATAGAGGATAATACCCCCTGCTATAGCCATTAGTGTATCTATCATAATAGTAAGCGTTGCTCCTGATATTGTATCCCTTACCTTTGATGCATCATTAAATCTAGATATAATCTCACCGACTTTTCTTGTTCCAAAGAAATTAATCGGTAATTTTAAAATGTGATTATAATATCCTAGTAATAAAGCAATATCCAGCTTCTGGCTTAAGTAGAGAAGTAAATGTGATCTTATAGCCGCTAATAATACCTTAAATAAATTCAGAAGAATAACCCCTAAGGATAATATATGTAAGGTTTTTAGTAGCCCTGCCGGTAAGATATCATCTATTAATACCTTAAAATAGAAGGAACCCAGTATTCCAAATATAGTTAATAGGATTGACGCCAAGAAGATATTAATTATTAAGCGTTTTTGAGGCTTTAGCAGATGGAAAAACCGCTGGAATAACCCCTTTGTCTCGTCTCCTTTCTCAAAGGTGGTATCCGGCACCATCAAGACAAGCACACCGCTCCATTGATAAAGATGTCCTCCTACTGCTTAAGCGAAAGTCTTGTTTCATATGTGGTGTCATCTGTTCGTATTATGGTTATGCGGTCAATATATTCTATATAAAGGATATCACTAATTCTAATAAATGAGATTTTTCCATTAATGCATTCAACAAGAATCTTATCATTATTAATTAATTCACCTATGGCATCCTTTAAAGATTCTATAATCACTTTTTCTTTAGTAGGTTTCATTATTATTCCCCTTCCTATGTTAATATGTTTCTCCACCTTATATTATTACATTATTCTGTATAAATTAACATGTCGTATTTGGAAATCTTTTTTAATTAATGTAAATATCATATAATATAAATCTCTTATTCTCTTATTTAAGACAATGTGTTACAATGTTTAATAATGTTTAAAATATAAGTTTGTAAAATATAGAGAGGTATGATTATATTATGAGCAGTAAGAACTTAACGCTACTAACAGATTTTTATGAGCTGACTATGATGCAGGGCTACTATAATAATAAGAATAATGATACAGTTATATTTGATATGTTTTATAGGGACAACCCCTGCTCTAGTGGCTATGCTATCTGCGCGGGCTTAGAGCAGGTTATAGATTATATTAAGAACCTCAGATTTAAAGATGATGATATAGAATATCTGCGTTCATTAAAAATATTTGATGAGGGCTTTCTATCATATCTGAAGGATTTTCAATTTACAGGGGATATCTATGCTATACCTGAGGGTACGGTTGTGTTCCCCATGGAGCCTTTGGTTAAGGTCATAGCCCCCATAATGGAGGCGCAATTGGTCGAAACGGCCATACTTAATTTTATAAATCATCAGAGCTTAATAGCCACTAAAGCTTCCCGTGTGGTATATGCGGCAGGTGGAGCCCCTGTTATGGAATTTGGCTTAAGAAGAGCTCAAGGACCTGATGCTGGAACCTTAGGTGCAAGAGCGGCTGTTATAGGTGGCTGTATTGGCACAAGTAATGTGCTTTCTGCCAAGCTCTATGATTTACCTGCCCTTGGAACCCATGCCCATAGCTGGATTATGAGCTTCGAGGATGAGCTTACTGCATTTCGTAAATATGCGGAGCTTTATCCTCTAAATACAACTCTACTGGTAGACACCTACGATACTCTTCGTACCGGTCTACCAAATGCTATAAAGGTGTTTGAAGAGCTACGTGATAGCGGTAAAATGCCCGAAAAATACGGTATACGTCTGGATAGCGGTGACTTAGCTTACCTATCTAAGATGTCAAGAAAGATGCTTGATGAAGCGGGCTTTACTGAGGCAACCATAACAGCCTCCAGTGATTTAGATGAATATGTTATTGATTCCTTGATGTCACAGGATGCTCAAATTGATTCCTGGGGAGTAGGTACCAAGCTCATAACCTCCAAGGACTGCCCATCCTTTGGTGGGGTCTATAAGCTATCTGCGATTGAAAGGGACGGAGAGCTTATACCCCGTATGAAGCTTTCAGAGAACCCATGGAAGATGACAAATCCGGGAAACAAAAAAATATATCGAATTTATGAAAAGGATAGCGGCAAAATCAAGGCAGATCTAATAGCCTTAGAGGATGAGCAGCTTACATCTGATAAGCCTCTCTTACTCTTTGACCCGATTGCAACCTGGAAGAAAACCTATCTTAAGCCTGATACCTATGAATTAAGAGAGCTTCTCGTACCTATATTCCTTAAGGGTAAATGTGTATATACCTCTCCTTCGGTTATGGAGATCCGTGAATACTCCGCTAAGGAGCAAAATACCCTTTGGGATGAATGTAGAAGACTTGCCAATCCCCATAATGTTTATGTGGATTTATCCAATAAGCTTTATGAATTAAAGAACAGATTGTTAAATGATTATAATATCAGCCACTAACTACCAAAATCTTTTATTTTATATGTAGTGCTTTTTATGTTATACTATTCTCACGATAGGCAGGTTAGTTCTTGAGTCCTAACCTGCCGAAATTAGGTACGAAAGGAATAGCCTTATGGAAAAAGCAAAAATTCCAATTATATTATCAGCATGTATCCTTATTATCTTATTATTAACGGGATACTTGTTTTTCCGTAAGGATTCACCTGATAATGAAATACCTATACATACAGACCGAGGCACAGCCGCTGCCTCCACAGTATCACCAGGAGCTATATCAATAAATTCTGGTGGCTCCGGTAATTATACATATATTCCTCCTACTTATGAATATGATGATAATAATAAAGATAATGAAGAGGATAGTATGCCAAATAACGAACCTACAAAAGCTCCATGGACTCCGGCCACTGAAATGGACTTGGATCCCAAAAGCATTACTGTATATGTAAATAAGGAATACTGCTTACCGAAGGATTACACGCCTGAGAATCTGGTGGTTCCCAATATAACCTTTGATATCACTGGTAACAGCGAAAGAAAATTCATGCGCGTAGAAGCAGCCGTAGCCATAGAGAAGCTGTTTTCTTCCGCTTTAGAAGACGGGATTACCCTATATGGAATATCAGGCTACAGATCCTATAGTCGTCAAAAGGATATATTTCTCAATAATATTGTACATAAAGGGAAGAAGCATACTCTTAAATATTCTGCCGTTCCCGGAACCAGCGAGCATCAGACAGGACTTGCCATGGATGTATCTTCAAAGTCCGTGCGTTACAAGCTGATTACCTCCTTTGCCACATGCAAGGAGGGGATATGGCTTGCTGATAATGCTCATAAGTTCGGGTTTATTATACGTTATCCTAAGGATCACTATGATTCTACTGGATATGCTTATGAACCTTGGCATATAAGATATGTGGGAGAGGATTTAGCAAATTATCTGTATTCCAATAATATGACCTTGGATGACTACTATAAGTACGAACCAAGCGAGGGTTTTGATTTTGAAAAAATATATGCAAGCTTAATTAATTATAAGCCTCCTGTTACTCCTACTCCTATTCCTGAGGAGGAATTAGAAGAACAAGATTCTACCGATGAGCTAGCTGATGAGGAATTAGAAGACGACGAGCTTGAGGATGAGGATAAAGAAGATGAGAATCTAGAGGATGAAGACTCTGAGAATGAAGACACTAAGGACGAAGGCCCTGCGAATGATGATTTAGAGAACGAAAATTCAGAGAATCCGGACTTAGAGAATGAGGACTCAGGGAATGAGAATTCAAAGGATGAGGATATTAAGGATGACGTGCCTGAGGATATTGATAAGAACAATGATATAAATGACAATGAGGGTGTGAACACAGAAGATACAGGTAATATCCCACCTCCAGATCAAAACACCCCACCTCCACTTAATCCCGACACAGGCCAGACATAAGTCTTAATATACTAATGTTTCTCTTTATGGAGGAAAGCTATGAGGTTTATATTAATCGTTTTGTTTTTATTACTATTTTTTATTATTAGTATTCCATTGTTTTTAATAGAATTCATAATCGGTAAGTTTAGTCATCATGCACAGGTTGCAAGCTCACAAAAAATTGTTGTCATGGCCTTTCATGTTATACTATTTCTTGCCGGAGTAAAGCGAACAGTAATCGGGCGGGAGAACATCCCCGCAGATGAACCCATATTATATATAGCTAATCATAGAAGCTATTTTGATGTTCCCATAGCCTATGTAAGCTTACCGACATTGACAGGCTTTATGGCAAAGAAGGAAATTGGACGAATTCCCTTCCTAAGAACCTGGATGCGCTTTTTGCAGTGTCTCTTTCTCGATAGAGATGATATAAGACAAGGCATGAAGACAATACTTCAGGCTATAGAGCAGATTAAAGCGGGATATTCCATATTTATATCACCTGAAGGCACCCGGAATCACGGTAAGGAAATGCTTCCATTTAAAGAGGGTAGCTTTAAGGTTGCCGAAAAAACCGGCTGTGCAATCATTCCTGTTGCTCTTACCAATACCGATGATATTTTCGAAAATCATATTCCTTCGGTTAGATCAACCAAGGTGATATTAGAATTTGGTAAGCCTATATATCCTAATCAGCTTGATAAGGAGCAAAGAAAACGAATTGGTTCCTATGTTCAAGATATTATTAAAGAAATGCTGGATAAAAACACAAGCTTGTGATACAATAATCGTTGCCCAAGTAAAAGGAAATAAAAGTCGGGCAACACTTAATAAAAATAATATTTATAAGAACACAAAATCAGGAGGTACATAAGTACATGGATACCGTATTACTCGTATTACTCATAGTTGCAGTTGTTATAATTGGCGTATTCATTGCTCTATATTTCGTAGGCAAGAAGCTGCAAAAAAAACAGGCTGAATCTGAAGAACAGATGAAGGCTGTGGCTCAGACATTTTCTATTCTAGTAATCGATAAAAAGAAAATGAAGCTATCGGAAGCTAACCTTCCCAAGATGGTTCTTGAGCAGACTCCTAAGTATCTCCGTCGTTCCAAGGTTCCTATCGTAAAGGCTAAGATTGGTCCAAAGGTTATGTCCTTGATGTGTGATGCCAAGATATTTGACCTTATTCCCATTAAGAAAGAGGTAAAGGCCGTTATCAGTGGTATATATATTACTGATGTTAAGGGCTTAAGAAGCAATCTAGAGATTAAGGCTGCTAAGAAAGGCTTATTTGGCAAGATAAAGGATAAGTTCTCAAAGAAATAACCACATAGCTACTATAAACTTAAACAATAATATAATCCTCTTACCTCTAAACTTAGCAAAGCATGGTAAGAGGGTTTTTTGTCTGGAGGATATATGCGCAGAAAAAAGAGCAATCTGAACAAAAAGCTTAATTTTGTTCTATTGGTTATGACTACGATTCTTATTCTACTTATAGCCATAACCTATGTAGATACTAATATAATTAAGCAAAAAACCGAAGACAAATCCTCAGCTAATACCGAGGATTCCTCGGATACGAATACTTCTTTGGATAGTAAGGTCACTGAGGATGATATTACTGATTCATCCGATTCATCTGGCTCAACACAAGCAGATAATAATTCAAGCGAGAATGAAGAGCCTTTACCTGACGATACTTCTGAGGTTGAAGAACCATTGCCCAAAGAACCTATAGTTCTTGCCTTTGCTGGAGATGTTAATCTTGACGAGGATTCAAAACCTGTAGCTCGCTATGATAGAGAGAACAAAGGAATTCTGGGAGGAATCTCACAGGATCTTGTCGATGTAATGAACCAGGCAGATATCTTCATGCTTAACAATGAATTTGCCTATAGTACAAGAGGAAGCGAAATCAAAGAAAAATCCTATACCTTTAGAGCCAATCCAAAAAGGGTGGACATACTAAAGGAAATTGGTGTGGATATCGTATCCCTAGCCAACAATCACGCATTAGACTTTGGACAAGAAGCCCTTCTTGATACCTTCACCACTCTCGATGAGGCAGAAATCGATTATGTAGGTGCAGGCATAGATATGGACCGTGCTAAGGCGCCCATCTACTATACCATAGGGAATACCACTATTGCATATGTGGCAGCTTCACATGTTATATATGCCATGGATTGGTATGCAACTGATACACAGCCCGGAATGATTGGAACCTATGATCCCACCTTGTTTGTAGCATCTATTAAGGAAGCTAAAGAGAATAGTGACTTCGTGGTGGTATATGTACACTGGGGCAAGGAGCGGGTTCATGAGCCGGTGGAGTATCAGAAGAACCTGGCAAAAATATATATCGACGCCGGAGCAGATGCAGTTATCGGCTGTCATCCTCATGTAATGCAGGGGATTGAATTCTATAAAGGAAAAACCATAGCTTATAGTCTTGGTAACTATTGGTTTAATGCTTCAAAAAGAGAATCCGGCCTCTTAAAGATATATCTTAATCCGGATGGGACTACCGATACACAGCTTCTTCCCGTTATGAATGATAACACCTATACCTATCAGATAACAGAAGAGGATAATCGAAAAGCATATTATAAATTCATGGAAGACATTTCATTTAATGTAGAATATGATGAGAATGGATTCGTATCCGAGAAAATAAACTAGACATCTGAGGCTGTTTCGTAATTATGAAAGGGTATATCTGTATTACCGTAATGTACATTAAGGAGAACCAGTAATATTGATATGTCTTATGATTATGAAACAGCATTATAGATTATTAACAGTTAAATAAATACGATTGTCTGATATATGGCTATCCTCATGGGAAAGAGCATACTCCATATTAAGGACTAGTTCATTTTCTTTTTCTTCAATGTCAATCCTTTTGGTCTCTATCTGAAAATACAGGCTTCCGTATGGGGTACCATATACCGATTGTGTTGACCTGCTTAAATCAAAAACCATATGGGTGCTGTTCTCACCTATCTTTATCATCTCGACTAATCCGGATGAAATTTTTATCGTGTTCACACAGTCCTCATCAGCGCCTACGGGCTCCTTGTCAGTTGCATCTGATTCCTTGTCCCTCTTTACGGCACTTTCCATATATTTAAGTATATGCACGTCATCAAGCATACGATAGACTCCTGTGGCCTTGGTAGTAATACTACTCTCATCCTCACCACGAACAAGACCCTCTATAAATATACTGACATTTCTATTCATATAATTCTCCTAATCATCCAAGCTCTTCAATGTTAATATCCTTGGTTTCCATTACCTCACAGGGTAATATGCTATTAGCAAATTGTCTGAATTTCTCTGCTCCGTCACTTACATAGAATTTATGATTAAGCTTGGGGGTAGAATCGTTTCTCAGGCCTTTTTCAGTCAGCACCTCTGATAAGGCTTTTGCTGTCTCATATGCAGGATTAACTAATACAATATCCTCTCCTACAACCTTACGAATGGTCTTTCTAAGCAAAGGATAATGGGTACAGCCTAGTACTAGTGTGTCTATATTCTTCTTCAGGAGCTCATTGATATATCTTTTCGCCATTTCACAGGTGACAGGATCATCGATTAATCCTTCCTCTACCAAGGGTACAAAAAGAGGACAGGCCTTACCAAATACCTCAACATTTGGATTGGTCTTACTTAAAATCTCATTATATACTCCAGATTGGATGGTCCCTTCAGTACCAATTACACCTATTCGTCCATTAATTGTAGTAGACGCAGCTACCTTGGCACCAGGCTCTACCACTCCGATAATAGGTATATCCACCTCTGATTTTACCGTCTCAAGTGCAAGTGCACTTGCGGTATTACAGGCAATTACAATTGCCTTTACGTCCTTATTCATCAAAAACCTGACGATCTGCCTTGTATATGTTATAACTGTCTTTTTTGATTTACTTCCGTAGGGAAGTCTTGCTGTGTCTCCGAAATATATAATATCTTCACCAGGTAGCTGATTCATTATTTCCTTTACTACTGTAAGTCCGCCTACTCCCGAATCAAATACTCCTATCGGTGCTTTATTTGTCATATTACTAACCTCCTATAAAACCAGAAACTTTGGACTACATATAACGGAGGTTATGCCTCCTGCTAATGTGGTATATGGTTATCTCCATCCATCTATAACGCTTATTCATTTTACTATTAAATGAAAGTAAGTTCAAGAGCTTTTCACCTTTTCAGTTTATTCAGTCTATAGATATCGGTTACTGTATATTTAATTACTTTTAGGTCAATAATAAGATATTACATTTAAGGATGAGTAAACATCCTCAATTTTCAAATATTATATAAAGGAGTTCTTATGAATTATATATTAAAATTAAAACTAAAGCTTAAGCATTTACATAATAGGTTACTACATTCGGAGCCAAACAAAAATCGAATATCTATATTATTTCTTCTAACACTCTTAATCATCTCCTGGATGCTTACCCAAGCTGTTAAGATTCATGCGGCTAATCCGGGCAAGATTCAAGAGGGTATTGCAAGGGAAATAATCCGTTTTCATGTAATAGCAAATAGCGACAGCGATGAGGATCAGGAGCTTAAAATTCAGGTTAAGGATGCATTGGTAGATTACCTAAAGCCATCTCTAAAGAATACCAAGGATATAGAGGATGCACAGAGTATTATTTCGGAAATGCTACCTTCTATACAAAGCATGGCTACTCATATAATCGAAGAAAACGGTTATAAATATAATGTCACAGCCTCACTTTCATCCTCTTATTTTCCTATGAAGGTATATGGTAATTACACATTTCCACCGGGACAATATGAGGCCTTGCAGGTTCGAATAGGTAATTCTGAGGGAAGGAATTGGTGGTGCCTTATGTTTCCGCCCCTATGCTTCGTAGATGAAACCTATAATATAGTGGATGAGGATGGCGAAGAGAAACTTGAATACCTTTTGACTGAGGAAGAATTAGATGCACTAAAGAATGAAAAAGTGCCTATGAAAATTAGGCTTAAAATATTTGACTATATAAAAAAGCTCTTCAATTAAGGATTGTATTTGTAAAGGCCTAATCCATATGATAAAATACCCTTATCAAAGCCAGAAAAGGCATTCTGAATTGTATCAGGGTAAGGAATCAGGAGGAGAATTCCTCCTTTGTAAGTTGTGAATTTACTACTTGTTTAGATAGGAGTAATCATGAATTCCATAACAGTAAAGGCCTATGCAAAGATTAATCTTGCATTAGATGTAATAAGAAAACGTCCCGATGGTTATCATGATGTAAGTATGATTATGCAGACCATAGGTTTACATGACACAATAAATATTAAGAAAACTAATTTTCAATCTGTAACGATACGCTCAAATCTATATTATCTTCCAAGAGATCGAAGGAATTTAGTATATAAAGCCGTGGAGCTCTTTCATCAAAATTATCCCCTTAGGAAGGGCTTAAACATATTTATCAACAAACGAATTCCTGTGGCCGCTGGCCTGGCGGGAGGAAGTGCTGATGCAGCCGCCACCTTAAAAGGGCTAAACAAGCTATTTCAGACCGATTTATCCTTAGAGGAGCTTATGAAGCTTGGAATAAAGCTTGGTGCCGATGTTCCCTATTGTCTTCTTATGGGAACTGCACTTTCTGAGGGTATAGGTGAAATACTTAGCCCCCTAGAGCCGATGCCTGATTGTAGTATTCTTCTTGTTAAGCCAGATATCAGTATCTCCACAAAACATGTATATGAGAAGCTACGTATAAATGAAGATATTAAGCATCCAGATATCATAGCCATGCTTAATGCTATTAAGGAGAACAATATATATAAGCTTACTCCACTTATGGATAATATCCTTGAATCTGTTACCATAAAGGAGTATCCCATTATTGAGGAAATTAAAGAAAGGATGAAGGACAAGGAAGCTCTTACGGCACTTATGAGTGGGAGCGGACCCACGGTCTTTGGAATATTTGATAATCAGCATAAGGCCGAAAAAGCATATCGATACTTTAAATCATCATCCTACGGAAAACAGGTAATTCTAACTAAACCCTATCAAGAATTTCATAATAGAATGTGAAAAAGGGTGAAAAGGGAAAAAAGGGGCTGTTTCAGAACTACAGGGGGTATATACCCCGAGTACAGTTTTGAAACAGCCCCTTCTATAAATCTATGTGTCTCTAGAATAATTATGAATTAGTTTCTACTCGTTAAGTGAATCTCTCCAGCTTTCCATCTTACTGATTGTGCGGTCCAGGGTATCTCTGCTTATCTGTGGAAGCTCTCCTCCCCATGCCTTCTCAGCTGCTTCAAAGCCCTTCTTAACAGCCTTTATCATGGCATCTGCCTGAGATGGATCTCCTCCTGTTAAGGCCTTAGCAAAGGAGAAAAGTCTTTCTGAGGTCTGTTCCACTCCCCAGTAACCATCTTCTGCAATATCCTTCTGCGCCTGTAGCCTAGTCTCTTCGTCTACCTGAACCTTGCCTTCTCTAAGTAGACTATAAATATTTGTTGCCTTGTCTATAGTTTCACCCTGCCTAAGCAGCATCCTCTCGACTAAATCTCTTAGCCTGTTTGCGCCTGCCTCAGCTTCTGAAAGAAGTCGGTCAATAGTCGCCTGGTCCCTCTGGTGAACCTTTTTATTGCTAGGTGCTTTTTCGTATACCGCAGCCTCATCATTAATAGCGGGGGCTTGCTCCTCAATAACCTTTTTATTGTCTTTGTTACTTAAGTACTTGGTACTAGTATCATTATAATTACTTATCTGGTGTATACTCATATCCTATCCTCCTTTGATAGATTTTCCTTGTGTACCCTCATAAATAAATCTTTTACCTTCCTTGGTAGAGGAGGGCATCCTCCTTGATTAATAGGATTATATCCTGTATCATTTATATCGGAAGATTCTTATATTCTCTTAATAGTGCATCATAGATACTTTAGTCTGTCTATATTGCTACATCTACCCTTTTCATGATAATTAGCTTATCGCCTTCCTTGATTCTGTCGCTTTCCATGTCGTTGATCTCCATGATTGTATCCACAGTGGTATAATATTTCTTAGCAATATTCCACAGGCTGTCGTCTTTTTTAACTATATATCCGACTATTCCAGGCATAGCCTGAAGCTTCTCAAGATCCAAATCAGCCACTTCTAAATCTGTAATAATAGGCTCGGTAATCTTGTCAAACACTATGGTATTTAGATTCATGACAGCTTTTACCTCGATTTCATCACCATCCAGCATCATAACGCTCAGCTGGTCGATACTTGGCCTTATATCATAGCTACTATCAGGCTTCATTCCCTTAACCTCAATAACCTGTGTAAATGGTATTGCTCCTTTTAAGGACGAGAGAGGTCTTAAATCATCCTCTGAAATATAAAGGATATCCATATCGATTATTCCCTCTACCTGTAGCTCTGTACCATTAGGAATTATATCATCTATCTTAACTACACCGTTCGAATGGCAAATCTGAAGTATTTTGGGTTGATTATCAGCTACACGGATACGATCGGCGATTCTGTATTTGCTATTGTTTTTTATCACCAGGTTTTCATATGTGGCATCTCGTACTACAGGTGTAATATCCTTGCATGGACTGTATACATCACAAAGAATCTCAGGCTCCTGTATCTCATATACCTTAATAATCATTTCTAATATGACTTCTAAGTCTATAATTCTTTCTTCTCCATCCACATCAGGCTTAATTTCTATGTTTTTACTAAGAATCCTGAAGGTAATATCCTCTACCATATCCTCATTGCAGCCGTTACAATCAACGGTTCCGCCAAAGGATATCTCCGTATCATAATATTCAATTGGGCTTTCTTCACTTTCACTTGAGTATAG
>JAAYJU010000193.1 GCA_012522735.1 Clostridiales bacterium
CGGTTCAGCGGGGCTTATTAAAGTGCCTCTACTTCAAAAACTGCTCATATAAATCTTACAAAAAGCAGCACACAGGCATTTTAGTTAGGTTTATTCGTTTTCAAAGTGCAATTTACGGAAACTCAAGGTTTTTTTGTGTGGTTTTATATGAGTTTTATATGAGTTTTATATGTTTTCTAATAAGACTGTGGTTTACAGACATTTACCCTATTCCTTAATTAATAAAGATTTGCCTGTCATCTCATCCGGCTGCTTCATGCCCATCATATCGATCAAGGTTGGAACTATATCAGCCAGGCGTCCGCCTTCTGCCAAGGTATAGTCCTTATCAAAGTTAATCAATATAAATGGAACCGGATTAGTGGTATGTGCTGTAAAAGGCTCGTTTGTATTATAATCTAGTAGCTGTTCTGCATTTCCATGGTCTGCACAGAGAAACATCTGACCGTCAACGGATAGAAGTGCATCCACAGCCTTGCCTACACATTCATCCACTGCCTCTACAGCCTTAACTGCTGCTTCCATTATTCCGGTATGTCCTACCATATCAGGATTGGCAAAATTACAGATAATCACATCATATTTATTAGACTTTATAGCTTCAACCAGATTCTCGCCCACCTTGTATACACTCATTTCGGGCTGCAGGTCATAGGTTGCAACCTTGGGTGAATTTACAAGTATTCTGTCCTCACCTTCATTTGGAACCTCAATACCGGCGTTGAAGAAGAAGGTAACATGAGCATATTTTTCAGTCTCTGCCAGTCTAAGCTGTGTCATTTTATGCTCCGCAAGGAACTGACCAAATGTATGTTCTATAGATACCTTATGGAAGGCCACAAGCTTGTTAGGTATTGTGATATCATATTCTGTGAAGCATATATAGGTCAGATTTATTCTCTTATCACCGCGGTCAAAGCCATTAAAATCGTCGTTACAGAATGCCCTTGTGATTTCTCTTGCACGGTCAGGTCTGAAATTAAAGAAAATAACCGAATCATTTTCCTTAACGGTTGCTACAGGCTTGCCATCCTCCTCAACTACACAGGGTACTACGAATTCATCATATACTTCCTTGTCATAGGAATTCTGTGCGGCAATAACACCGCTTTCGGCCCTATCTCCTTCTCCATATACCATGGCACGATATGCCTTCTCAACACGGTCCCAACGGTTATCTCTATCCATAACATAGTAACGTCCCATTACTGTGGCAATCTTTCCGACTCCGACCATCCTCATCCTCTCTCCCAGCTCTTCGATATAGCCCTTGCCAGATGCAGGAGGAGTGTCTCTGCCGTCTAGGAATGCATGAACATATACATTCGTAATCTTATGGCGTTTTGCAAGCTCCAACAATCCATACAAATGTGTATTGTGACTGTGAACACCGCCATCGGATAGTAGTCCAAATAAATGTAAGTCCGAATTATTTCTCATACAATTATCTATGGCTGCAAGAAGTGCAGCATTTTCATAAAAGGTACCGTCCTGGATTTCCTTTGTTATCCTGGTCAGCTCCTGATATACAATTCTTCCTGCACCTATATTGATATGACCAACCTCTGAATTACCCATCTGCCCCTCAGGAAGTCCTACCGCCATACCGCTTGCATTTCCCTTAACAAATGGATATTCCTCCATTAATCGGTCCATTACAGGCGTATTCGCAATTGCTATCGCATTGGCTTCCTTCTTGTCATTAAGTCCGAAGCCGTCTAATACCAATAATACTGTTGGTTTTTTACTCATGTTTAACATCCTCTTTCTAACGCACTATTACTCATTTCGTCGTCTATTTATAGTTAACGATCTTTCCAAAATCAGCCTTAAGGCTTGCGCCTCCTACTAAACCACCGTCAATATTTTGCTGGCTAAAGAGCTCATTTGCACTGGATGCACTTACGCTACCGCCGTACTGAATACGAATAGCCTCTGCTGTATCATTATCATATATTTCAGCTATACAATCACGAATTGCTTTACATACCTCTTCAGCCTGCTCTGATGTAGCTACCTTTCCGGTTCCGATTGCCCAGATAGGCTCGTATGCAATTACAGATTTCATAGCCTGCTCCTTAGTAACACTAAGGAAAGCTATCTTAATCTGTTGACGTACAAAATCTATAGTTATACCCTGTTCTCTTTGTGTTAATGACTCACCACAGCAGATTATAGGTGTTAGTCCATGCTCAAATGCCTTCAGTACCTTTTTATTAACTGTCTCGTCTGTCTCCGCAAAATATTCTCTTCTTTCAGAATGACCTATTATAACATATTTTACTCCAATCTCAGTAAGCATATTCGGAGCTATCTCACCGGTGAAAGCACCGCTATCTTCAAAATACATATTCTGCGCACCAATCTCTATATTAGTTCCCCTAACTGCTTCTACCGCCGAAATTAGGCTGATTGCAGGAACACAAAATACCACATCGGCTTCCTCTGTTGCCACCAGTGGCTTTAATTCATTTATTAACTGCACTGCCTCACTGGGTGTCTTATTCATTTTCCAATTACCTGCTATAATTTTTCTACGCATATTCATCTTCTCCTTCATTTATAATTGGTACCAGGTACCGTACCTGGTACCAATTTATATTAAATTGTAGCAAGCTTTTCCGTAAAATACAATAGAAAATACGGAGAAGCTTGCTACTTAGGTCGTTTTATCAACGATTCGGTACCAGGTACAGTTCATTTTGGTACCAGGTACAAGCTTATTTGGTACCAGGTACCGAATTACTTATCGTTAGCTGCCGCTACACCGGGAAGCTCCTTACCCTCTAAGAATTCTAGGGATGCTCCGCCGCCGGTAGAAATATGAGTCATCTTATCACCAAATCCCAGCTGATTAACAGCTGCCGCGGAATCTCCGCCACCGATAATGGTAGTAGCATCTATATCAGCAAGTGCTTTAGCTACGGCAATAGTGCCCTTTGCGAAGTTTGGCATTTCGAATACACCCATGGGTCCATTCCATACTACTGTCTTGGCATCTTTTATTGCATCTGCAAATAGCTTGCATGTCTCTTCACCAATATCAAGTCCTTGCCAATCAGGCTCGATTTCTCCACGCTTAACAGTCTTGTACTCTGCATCGTTCGAGAATTCTTTAGTAACAACTGTATCAATAGGAATTAATAGCTTGACGCCTTTCTTCTCTGCCTTTTCTAACATTTCCTTGGCATAATCAAGATAATCTGCTTCTAATAAGGAATTTCCGACTTCTTCACCCTGTGCCTTCATGAAGGTATAAGCCATTCCTCCACCAATTATCAATGTATCTACCTTCTCAAGGAGGTTATCAATTACTGATATTTTACTTGAAACCTTGGAACCACCTAAAATAGCTACAAAAGGTCTCTTGGGGTCATTTACTGCATTGCCTAAGAAATCAATTTCCTTCTGCATAAGATATCCAACTACTGCGGTATCAACAAACTTTGTAACTCCTACGTTGGAGCAATGAGCTCTATGAGCAGTACCAAATGCATCATTTACAAACACATCACAAATCGATGCAAGGTCCTCGCTAAAGGTATCTATGTTTTTTTCTTCCTCTGCACGATAGCGAGTATTCTCAAGAAGTACAACATCTCCTTCTTTCATGGCTGCCACTGCTGTCTTTGCATTCTCACCAACAACGTTGTCGTCCTTAGCAAATTTTACTTCCTTACCAAGTAGCTGGGATAATCTTTCAGCAACCGGAGCAAGTGAGAGCTCAGGCTTCGGAGTTCCCTTAGGTTTGCCAAGATGTGAGCAAAGAATAACCTTACCACCATCGCTAATAAGTTTTTTAATTGTAGGTAGCGCTTCTACTATACGGATTTCATCTGTGATTTGACCCTCCTGTAGAGGAACATTAAAATCACATCTAACTAGAACTCGTCTACCCTTTACATTTATATCGTCAACCGACTTTTTATTCAACATTTTAGTGTATACTCCTTTCAATATCGTCATTTATCTTCTCATATTTTATGTAATAGGACTAACTTTCCTCGTATTACATAAAAAAGGTCCGGTCCTAAAAGACCGGACCCATCATGGATCAAATAAGCATAGATTAAGCTTAAGCTAATTCATTAAGATATTTAATGGTTCTTACCATGTTACTTGTGTATGAATTCTCATTGTCATACCATGCTACAGCCTTAACTAATGTCTTGCCATCTTCAAGGTCCATAACAGCGGTCTGAGTAGCATCAAATATTGAACCATAGGTGCTTCCGATAATGTCAGAAGATACGATCTCATCCTCTGTATATCCGAAGGATGCATCAGCTGCTGCCTTCATAGTTGCATTAACTTCATCAGCTGTTACCTTCTTGTTACATACTGCTGTTAAGATTGTTGATGAGCCTGTAGCCACAGGAACTCTCTGTGCAGCACCGGCAAGCTTGCCAGCTAATTCAGGAATAACCAGTCCGATTGCCTTAGCAGCACCGGTGGAGTTAGGTACGATATTAACTGCTGCCGCTCTTGCACGTCTTAGGTCACCCTTTCTATGAGGGCCGTCTAATGTCATCTGATCACCTGTATAAGCATGAATTGTCATCATATAACCCTTATCAATAGGAGCCAGTTTATTTAGCGCATCAGCCATAGGAGCAAGACAGTTAGTTGTACAGGATGCTGCGGATATAATCGTATCGGATGCCTTTAATATGTTCTCATTAACTCCGAATACAACTGTAGGAAGATCATTTCCCGCAGGTGCGGAGATAACTACCTTCTTAGCACCAGCATCGATATGTGCCTGTGACTTTGCTTTGGAAGCGAAGAAACCTGTACACTCAAGGACTACGTCTACATCTAACTCTTTCCAAGGCAATTTGGATGGATCAGCTTCGCTATATATTCTTATTTCTTTTCCGTCAACAACGATAGAGTTTTCTTTTGCAACAACTGTATCAGCCTTTGCATATCTACCCTGTGCGGAATCGTATTTTAATAGGTGTGCTAACATTTTAGCATCAGTTAAATCATTAAGTGCTACTATCTCATAACCTTCTGCACCGAACATCTGCCTGAAAGCCAGACGGCCGATACGTCCAAAACCATTAATTGCTACTTTTACTGCCATGATTAATTCCTCCTAATAATATGATTTATTGTTATTCACAATTTATTAATACTGCCGAGGCAGCATATATAACTTTAACCAAGAGAATTACCAGCAAATATCGCTTTGTCAATTATTTCTCAATCATAATTTTACACAATTAAGTTCAAAATATCAAGAGCTTACTAAGTTTTTTATGGAATATTATGATATTAGTTATATTTTATGCTATTTAATAATATTTTTTGTGCATTTTTCAAAGTATATTAGTGTACTATTTCACTATCAACAAAGTTTGCTATATTAAGTGAATGGTCGGATATTCTTTCAAGGTTTATTAAAGCATCGATAAAGATCACTCCATTCTCAGATGTACAGACACCTTCTGACAACCTATTAATATGCTTCTGTCGCAAATCATCCTTAAGAGTATCCACTGTCTTTTCTATTTCTTCAACCTTGAGTATATAATCTCTGTTTTCAGTTTCCCGGGCTTTTAAAGCATAATCAAAGGACTCAATTGCAAGATTACATATTTCCTTAAGCTCCTTATATGCATCATCTGACAGATAAAGATCATTCGTAGCCTTTTCTATTGCCAGCTCAGCCAGATTATCAGCGTGGTCACCAACTCTTTCTATATTGGAAACTGTATGAAAGAGGTTGTTTACAATCTTTTTATGCCTATCTGTTAAGGAAAGATTATTTATCTTAACCAAATATTCATTAATAATCTTTTGGTGGACATCGATTACCTTTTCTACCTCAAAGACCTTTCTGGCCTTCTCTTCATTATTATTTAGTAAGGCTTCTACTGCTTCTCTTGTATTATCAAGTGTTATTTCACCCATGTGAACTACTTCTTTGATTGCATTTTGTACTGCGAAAGAAGGTGTTTCAAGAATACGCTCGTCCAGATGACGAAGTGTAATCTGTACTTCATCCGTGCCAATTTCAATCTTCGAATCATCTATGAATAAACCTGACAGCTTAACCAGACCCTTAGCAAAGGGGAAGAGAATGATAGTATTAGTCAGGTTAAATATAGTATGGAATATGGATATCTGCGTACTGTTAACGCCTGAGGCTGCAAAATTTGGTTGAAACCTAAATATTACATACATAAGAGCACCAAATATTGCTGCTCCTATAACATTAAAGGATAGATGTATAAATGCTGCACGTTTAGCTGTCTTGCTGGCACCTATACCGGATAATAATGCTGTTATACAAGTTCCTATATTCTGGCCTAGAGTTATGAATATAGCAGACTGCCAATTCACTACTCCTGCCATAGCTAGCGTCTGTAATATACCCACAGATGCAGATGAGCTTTGAATAACTGCTGTAACAACTGCACCTACTAATATGCCCAACAGAGGGTTATTACCCAGTAATATAAAGGCTTGCTTGAATATGGAGTCTTCAGCCTGTGCAAAAGGCTTAATTACATCTGACATGAACTTAAGGCCGATAAATAATAGTCCAAGTCCAATTACTATTTCTGCAATATCTTTTTTCTTTTTATTCTTACAAATTAATGTTATTAGTACACCCACTGCAATTAATACAGGAGCAAAAAAATCTGGTTTAAGAAGCGAGCTCCATTCACTCATAGAAACTAGCCAGGCCGTTACTGTAGTTCCGATATTTGCTCCCATTATTACTCCTGTCGCTTGGACTAAATTCATAATGCCAGCATTTACAAATCCAACCATCATAACTGTGGTTGCTGAAGAGCTTTGGATAATTGCTGTTACTAATGCACCTACGATAACAGCCATAAGTCTATTATTCGTAAGATAACCTAATAAACGTTTCAGCTTATTCCCTGCGGATTTTTGTAGTCCATCACCCATCATGTTCATACCGTATAGGAACATTCCCAAGCCTCCGGCAAAAACAAATATCACCTCTAACAGTTCTAGTGTTTTCATTTTTCCTCCTATTATTCCTATGTAATTTTAGCATACTAAGATAGAATAACATATTTTGCATGGTTCGTAAATTGTTTTTCTTTTTATTTTATCTTTAACTATACATTGTTTTTATATTGGACCCAAAAAATAATCTCGGCGGTTTACATACCTTTCGAGATTATTATTCCATCTTTTTTAATTTTTATATACACAATAATAGAACTTTAACTTTAGTCATGACAGGCTCAAGATCCGGTTCCATTATAGGACATTTCACCCTTCATCCAGATTTTATAGCTAATATAAAAGAAGAGCAATCCTATAAGCGGAGATATCCGGTATTCTTTATGTTTTGTGTCTAGTAATCATCTATGTTCTAAATTTATATTCAAGCCTAATCTTATCAGCAATAAGAGCAACAAACTCAGAATTTGTAGGTTTACCCTTGCCGTTACTTACTGTATATCCGAATAGATCATCTATAGTATCCATCTTTCCTCTGCTCCATGCCACCTCTATAGCATGCCGGATTGCTCTTTCGACCCTGCTAGGAGTGGTCTTGTGTCGTTTAGCTATAGATGGGTAAAGCAACTTAGTTATGGAATTTAGCATTTCGACATCGTTAACTGACATCATTATTGCATCTCGTAAGTACTGATATCCCTTTATGTGTGCAGGAACACCGATTTCATGTATTATATTTGTTACATCGGTTTCCAGATTTCTCTCCATATAAGTGCTTTTATTTTCATATGCGCTCACCCGATGGTTATTTGTCAGTTTATTATGGTAATCTCCCTTTATCTGTTTAATCCTTGATAGAACCACATTACTATCAAATGGTTTCATAATGTAATAATTTGCTCCCAATTCAAATGCGCTTTCGGTAACCCCTTCTTGTCCGATTGCTGTAATTACAATAAAAGACGGATTCTTTTTAAACTCGGAATCCCTTTTGATCTTCTCCATGACACCTAGCCCGTCCAACTTTGGCATAATCAAATCCAGTAATACAACATCAGGTTTTGTTTCTTTAATCATATCCAGTGCATCCAATCCATTTTCCGATTTACCTACTACCTCGATATCTGCATCCTCTTTTAAAATATCCTCTAGTAGATTCACCATCCTTTCGTTGTCATCGACTATAGCTACATTAATTTTGCTCATATTTCTTTCCCAACCTCCATCATTATTTATTATCTTCTCCGCTTGATAGTTTCTACCCCTTTCCATTTCCTGTCTTTCATGATGTTGATAAAGCAACTTCACGTTATGTGTGATTAATAGAGATTTTTCGTGTTTTGTGTTTATGAGTAGCTATATTATATCCTTTGGCTAAATATACGTCAATGATTTTCGAGATAGCAATATTACCAAATTATGCCTGCTACATGACTCCAGTTTTTATTAATATTTTACATTTTATACCCTAAAAGTCAAAAATAGCTTAAGTTTATACATAATTCTACATAACACAAAATGAAATTGTCGGGGGATAAAGAGTAACTGCTGTAAATATTTACCATATTTAAAATTATAACTAATCCCATAAAAAGATTCAATTCTTTCTTGTCGCACCATTCGACAGCACATTTTGTTACATTCAAGGTAGAAAAAATATAACCACAATATTTTGTATAAGAGTAAAAAATACAATACTAATATGCTGTTATTTCACCCAGAACTTCATTGTATTTTATATTATTTCGTCGACTTCTTTTTATAACAAAACTTTTGCTTATTCTAATTTATTTACCATGTTTTCAATAAAAGTACCGTAACCTTTAGTTGAATCCTGTATAAATACATGCGTTACAGCACCAATTATCTTATTATTTTGAATAATTGGACTGCCACTCATTCCCTGGACAATTCCTCCTGTTATTCCTAACAGTCTTTCATCCGTAATCTTAATAACAATCCCCTTACTATGATTTGAATTACTAATATCAATCTTTTGGATATTAATTTCATAATCTACAATAGAGCCCTCTACCATACAACGAATATATGCCTTACCTAGTTTGACCTCTTGCTTAAAACCTATTTTTAATGGCTTGAATTCATCCTTAAGCTTATACTTTCGATTCACATCTCCAAATATACCTTGTGATGTATTATCAGTAATACTACCAATTCTGTTCTTATCATTTTGCCTAATCATTCCGATTATTTCTCCGGGCTCACCCTCCTTACCCTTAACAATGGATAATATTTGCGCATCATAAATAGAACCCTTGTCTATCTCCATTAAACGTCCGGTATCAATATCTGTAATACCATGTCCCAAAGCACCAAAATGTCCGTTGGTAGATATAAAAGTAAGCGTTCCTATTCCTTGTGTATCGTCTCTTATCCAAGTCCCAATCTTAAAATCTCCGCCGGCCGTCTTTATAGGTGTGATTCTTGTTGTAATAACCTCGCCGTTTCTACGGAGTGTAAGCCTTATATCCCTTCCTTCGGATTTTTGAATCTCTTCAATAAATTGCTCCTTCTGCATAACCTTCTTATTATTGATAGATAGAATATAATCACCTGATTTTAGCTTGTTATAAGATGGCTCATAATTTAAACCATCAATGCCTGTTATTTCATTATTACCAAGCACCAGAATACCATCTGTCTCAACTGATATTCCTATAGGAGTTCCACATGGAATAAGCTCAACCTGGTCAATAACATCAAGTGAAATGTTCTTATAATTAATGAGTCCAAAGAGCTTTAAATTTATAATATACTGACCAATCCTGGATGATTGGAGGGTAAAGGGCTCATTAAGATCAATATCAATTTGGTTTGACGGGACGCTGGTATCATTTACACTTATTACACCTATATCCTCTGTTTCTATGTTAGCCTTCAGCGGCATATTAAAGCTAAAGCTTTCTTCCCTGTCAACAACGATTTTAATTTCGTTAGGTATGTTTTTATTAAGATTATATATTAATAAGTAAATTATCGCTGCTATATTAAGTAAAAAGAAGGATATCAATATCCTTCTATATATCTTCTTTCTTCTCATCCATTCACACCTCTGCCTTGGTTTTTACGTTATATCCTTAAGCTTTATTGAAGAAGGTGAAGATCCCAATCAATAAAAAAGGATATACATAGTATTGTATATCCTTTGGCTTGATATTCGCTTTTTTTAATTTTCGATTTTGTATTTTTTAGAAGTGTTAGCAAGCTCCTTCATTTCTTTAGCATTATCAATTACTCTCTCGGTAATAGCAGCACCACCAATGATTCTTGCCAGTTCATCTATAATCTTATCATCATCTAGTTCCTTTATAATCGTCTCGGTAGACTTACCGTCAGTCTGCTTTTCAATAATAAAATGCTGATCAGCCATGGCTGCTATCTGTGCTAAGTGAGTGATACATATGATTTGATGATGCTTAGCTATATCTGATAATTGCTCTGATACCTTCTGTGCTGTTCTTCCGGAAATTCCTGTATCAATTTCATCAAAAATTAAGGTCTCAATATCATCATTATCTGCCAAAACTGACTTTATACCCAACATAATTCTGGAAAGTTCACCACCTGATGCTACACTGGATAGAGGTTTCAGCTCTTCTCCAGGATTAGTCGATATAATAAACTCAGCATCATCGAATCCATTTGATGAATATGAATTGCTTTTGTTAAATATCATATCGAATTTAACATCCAAAAAATTCAAAGCAATCAAAGCTTCTTTAATTTTGGCAGTCAGCTCTTTTGCTTTTCGCTTCCTAATATCCGATAATCTACCTGATAGCCCCTCGAGCCTTGCTTCCTCATCCTTTAGAGACTTACCAATCCTATCCATGTAGGCATCATAGTCTCTATATCTTTCAAGCTTCTTCTCACATTCAAATAAATATTCTTGTATCTGTTCGATTTGACTACCATATTTTTGTTTAATATGATTAATCAAATCGAGCCTTTTAGTAACCTCTCTAAGCTCTTCCTCATAGTTATCCATATTGGATAAATACCCTGATAAATCCTTATTTAGACCATTAAGAAGATCCTCTATATCAGTTGCCTGTGCCAAAATCTCTCCCAGCTCCTCATCATATTCCACAAGCTTAATTAATTGGCGCACAGCCCTTCCAATACTATCTCCGGCTTCATTAAGCTCATATCCGGTTAAGCCGTACACCGCCTGTAAGCCTTCTGATATAGTATGAGCATTTGCATATTTTTTATATATAGCCGATAGCTCCTCATCCTCTCCGACTTTAAGAGCGGCACTTTTGATTTCATTGACCTCATATTCAAGAAAAGAAATTTCACGAAGTCTTTTCTCTTCATCAAGCCCTGCCGTTTCAAACTCCTGCTTTAAGGATATATAAGCTTTATAGGAATCATACAGTAGCTGCTTAAGATTTCCTATCTCATCCTTTGCGAAACGATCAACAATTTCCAAATGTTTTGACTTTCTGAGTAATGATTGGTGCTCATGCTGTCCATGAATGTCTATTAAAAGCTCCGCAATTGAAGCAATTATACTCCCCGTAACATTCTCACCGTTTAGTTTATAGATACTCCTATTTGGCATTATTTTTCTTGAAATTATTATCTGATTATCCTCTATTGGGATATCTAGACTACTCATGGCCTCATGGACTGCCTCATCCTTAGTCTCGAAAACAAGTGTGACAAGGGCATAGTCTGCTCCTGTACGAAGAATTCCCTTTGACACCTTAGCTCCGAGGGCACAGTTAATCGAATCTATGATAATGGATTTGCCTGCACCGGTTTCTCCGGTTAATATATTAAGATGATTTTTAAAGTATACTTCCACTTCATTAATAATCGCAAAGTTTTTTACATGCAGACTTATAAGCAAACCGCAACCCCCTTCTATGATGTCTATGTCTCTTAAACGTATGTTCTGAATGCATTTTATCATAAGTGCTCTGAATTTTCAATTATCTATTGGAATAAGGAAATATTTTTGTATATTTCACCAAGAAATTTCCCTCATTCTACAAATTATCACTAACGGTACTAGGCACAAAAAATGAAAACATTATCAGGTAAAAAATGATTCAATGTAAAAAGGCTGTTGAAAACAATTAAGGACATACAGGTACGAGTGTGTAAACACAAAAATGTGTTGGCTAATACCTGTGTGTCCTTAGTAAAGTTTTCAACAGCTTCTGTCTATTTTATCTTTGTAACAGTTAGCTTACAGGTCAGTTTTCTTCCGTTTACGGTAGCAGTTATTGTTGTGCTACCTCTTGCCTTTGTAATAATCATACCGTTTCTAACCTCTGCTATCTCTGGATTTGCTACATCCCAGGTTACTCTTGATGTGGCTCCTTCTACCTGCAAGGTATATCTACTATACTGCTCTAATTCCAGCTTAGTTACATTAAGGCCAATTACGGTAATCTCTGTTGAGGCTGTCTTACCTGAATCTGTCATAGCAGTGATATATGCTGTTCCTGTAGCATTTGCCTTTACTCTTCCGCTGGTTTTATTAACACTTGCTACAGCATTATTATCTGAGCTCCAGGTCAATCCATCAGTCGAACCGATAGGGTTTAGTACTGGCCTAATATCTCTTTGCTCGCCCTGTATCATAACTAGCTTCTTATCGGATAATATAACTGATGTTGCAGGCACTCTCTTATTCACAGTAATATATAGAGTCGCACCCTTTCCAGAATCATCAGCAGCTCTGGCAACTAATGTAACTGTTCCCTCCTTAAGTCCTGTTATATACCCATCTTCATCTACTGCGACTATATCATCACCATCGGTTAAAAACTCCCACCTAGGTTTCTTATAGGTAACATTGCTTGGCTCTATCTTTACATTAACATGTACGGTTTCTCCGACAAGCATATTAATAAAAGTTTTGTCCGCCGTTACTCTAGTCGCTGATACTACTACTTCAACTTCACTGCTGGCTTGAGCTCCACTACCATCTTGTGCATAACCGGTAATAGTGGCAAATCCTAATTTATGTCCTGTAACCTTGCCATTCTTATTGACTGATGCAATATCTGAATTGCTGGATACCCATCTAATATCCTGATTCGATAACAATTCGTCTTTATTAATATAAACCTCTACTGTCAAAGATTTATTAATTCCAACTCTGAACATAGTTGGAAGGACTAGCATCGATGTAACTCGTTCTTTCACTGTAACCACACAGTTGGCTGTTTTTCCTCCGTCCTTTGTGGTGGCTGTTATTATTGCCATCCCAGCCGATATACCTACAACCTCACCGGTATCCGTAACGGTGGCCACATCATTATTTGAGCTCTTCCATTCCACTCCAAGATTAGAAGCCCCGCTGGGAGATACTGATGCCTTAAGATCAAAGCTCTCTCTAACGTAGATTGTCTTCTCTGAAAAATTAAGAAGCAGTCCGCTTACAGGCTCTTTTACAGTCACCTTAATATATGACATTCCACCAGCTTGGGTCCTAGCGATTATAAATGCTATTCCAGGTCCCTTAGCAGTCACTTTTCCTGAATCATCTACAACTACTATTCTAGTGTCACTGGCTTCCCATACTAATTCTGCATCGGTAGCATTGGTAGGTATTAATGTATATTCCATCTCATGGACCTGTCCTGTCATAAGCTCTAGGTCAGGGCTATCGAATTTTATACCCTCAGCAATCTGCCTAACAGTCACTGTACAATAAGCGGTATGACCACCGTCCAAGGTCTTTAGCATGATTACTGTTGATCCTACCGATTTTGCCGTAACTCTTCCAGCCGCATCAACCGTCGCTATATTGGGTTTGGTAGAGGTCCAAGTAACTGCAGTCTTACTGGCATTTATAGGCAGTACAGAATAAGTAAGCCTTTGTGATTGCCCAACGTACATGATAACTTCTCTCTCGTCTAAAGCTACAGTTGATACTGGTACCTCAATTGTTATATTACATAATTCCATAACTGCCGGATTATCTGCAGACCTGGCAATTATGGATACTTCGCCTGGCTTAACCAGTGATACGAGTCCATTTTCGTTAACTCTGGCAATCTGCGTATTCGATGACGTCCATACTATATTTTTATTTAATGCATTTTCAGGATAGACTATAGCTCTAAGCTGAATACTCTTTGCATCTATATTAATAAATACATTTGTATCGGATAAGGCTATTCTTGTAACAGGCTGTCTAATAGTTACATGACTATAACCCACTACAATGTTATCCTCATTTATTGCAGATATTACCGCATTTCCTCCCGCGACACCCTGCACCGTCAAGGTTAAGGGATTAGCTTCAATAATCTTAACAACCTTTTCATCAGACGTCTTCCAGTTTAGCCTTATTCCAGCCAACTTAGGGGTTATATTGGCATGAAGCGTCTGATACTCGCCGATAGCCAGATTAAGTACAGGTGGATCTATAGTAATGCTAGTTACCGATTGCTGTACGGTTATCACACAGGTGGCTCGCTTTACCACCCCTTGTATGTTCTGCATGGCAGTAATAATCGCGATTCCTGGCCTTATGGCTGTTACAAGCCCATTCTCTACTGTTGCTATATTCGGTGCATCGCTACTCCAAATTATCGGCTCTGCCGGATCTGTAACCATGGCCTGCAAAAGTAAGGTTCCAGAGGTATAAAGCATGGCCTCTGTAGCGCTTAAAGAAATGCCATCAATAACAGTAACATTTATAGTCTTCTCACCTACCACAACCGAGTTATCATATAAACCCGATGAGGTCTTGTAGATAAGATTTATTTCAACTTTACCCTTTCTTCTGGCTGTAATAACACCTGTGGTTTGATTCACCTGGGCAATATTTCGGCCACCAGCCCCCTGTTCACCATAGTTAAATTCAAAAATGCCGAAATTAGGGATGTTAGAATTCTCTACTATGTTATATGTATCACCAACATTCATGATTATGTTCTCGTCCCCTAGATATATCGGTACTATTATCCTCATATAGGCATAGGGTGCGTTGGTATTAAAGCTATAAGCTTCATTGGCATAAGCATATATCTCATATGTTCCTGCCTTTACTCTGCTAAAGGTAACATTTCCACTATTTTCACTTATTGTATAAGTCATTTTATCTTTAGTGGGTTTTGCTTTTGTGCTGACATCATATATCTCCCATTTTAAATTTACCCCATAGCTAGCATTTGATTCAAGTATAAAATTAGAGGGTACACCAGTCACAGGGGTAAAATTATTCCTGTCATTTCCTGAGTGAGCCACTATATGATTATTATTAACATCATCAAAGGTTAGGGTAAATTTAGGTGCGACAACAACCAGCATAGATATAGACAAGGACCTATCCTGTGATGACATTGTATTGGTGGTAACGGTTATCTTAGCACTACCGCTTCCGACAGCTATAACCTTTCCTGTCTCATCTACTGTTGCTACACTTTCATTGTCGCTCTCCCAAACAACAGCAGATGCGGATATAGCTCCCCCGGTTACTGGTTCTGCTTCTTCTTCCGATATATAATTAACATATTTTAAATATATCTGTTTTTCACTACCATCTATCTCATTAATAACAAGAATTCTTTCCTTAGTAGTGGTTGCAAGAGTCATACCTGTCCTTTGATAGTCAAACTCCAGATTAACCTTTACCAAACAGCTTAGGGAATAAGTGTTGGTTCCTTGTGTTACAACCGCTGTTATTGTTGAGTAACCAGGGCCTTTCCGTGCCAAATTAACAAAAGAAGATCCATATGTAGTTGATTCTAGAGATACAACACCCGGTTCTGATGACACCCATTGTACTTTGGTCTCAGGCTCCCATGTTCCAGCTGTAATATTTAACAAGACATTTTCACTCTTTATCTCATATTCAGTGCCAGCCTTCTTTTGCTGTCCATTAAATACGAAATAATATTCATCTGGTCTTATGACCTCGGATGCCAAAGCTATATTATTGGATGATAAATATATAACGGTAGTTATTAAAATACATATAACTAAGGATACACCTATTCTCATCGCCTTTCTCATCTGTAAACCTCCTATAAAACCTTTATCTTCAGTCAACATATAACGGAGGTTTTACCTCCTATAAAACCTTTATCTTCAGTCAGCATACAACGGAGGTTTTACCTCCCTATAAAACCTTTATCTTCAGTCAACATACAACGGAGGTTTTACCTCCCTATAAACTGCTATTTTTTTAAATCCTATGAATTATATCGGCTAAAAACAAGTATTTATTAGCTTACTTATATACATTTTAATTGTAAAATTTGGCAGTTCTGTGTCATTATCTCTATATAGCTGAATGAGTTCTATACTTTTCCTTGATGAAGCGATATACAAAGCATGAAGCACGAAATACCCAATCGACAGTCATTGCTATCCAGACACCAAATACTCCGATTTCAAACACTATTGCTAGAATATAGCTAAAGCCTATTCTCCATACCCACATGGAAATCATGGATACCCACATAGTAAACTTAACATCACCTGCGGCACGAAGTGCATTGGGAAGAGCAAATGATGGTGGCCAGAATACTGTAGCCAGAATACAATGATAAAGCATAAGTGTGGATGCTAATTCTGCGGTTAAATCACTTACATGATATATTTTAAGAATTGAAGGAATTAAAAATATTATTATGATATTAATGCCTGCCATAATAATATGAGTTGCCTTAAGTAGCTTTCCTGTATATCTTCTTACGCCTTCGTAATCTCCTGCCCCGATAGATTGACCAACTACTGTAATTAATGCTAATCCAATAGCTGAGCCCGGCAATACACCAAAGCCTCCGATATTTCCTGCAATTGCATTTGCGGTAATTGAAGCAGTGCCGAGCCCTGCTACTATACCCTGTACAGCTATCTTTCCTACTTGGAATACACTATTTTCCATACCATTTGGTATGCCGATTCTTAATATTCGCTTTATCATGACCATATCAGGTCTTATCTTAAGCATATTATCGATGTTAATCGGAAGCTCCTTATTCCTTAATAAAATTAACAACATAAAAGATGAAAATATTCTGGATACTAATGTTGCTATTGCGGCACCAGCTACACCCATATTAAATCCGAAGATAAGAATGGCATTGCTGACAATATTAATAATATTTGCCACAACAGATATCTTCATGGATATCTTAGAATTACCCATGGAGCGGAATAAGGCTGCACTAGCATTATAAACAGCCAGAAATGGATATGACAAAGCCGAATAGAAAAAATATATTCTGGCATTCATCATAACATCCGGCTCTACTCCCTTAAATAATAAATTCAATATCATATTTCGACCTATTAGGGTAATAATCATTACGATAATTGCTAAAGCAAGTGTTGAAATGATTAACTGCTCTCCGGCAAGAGATGCTTTCTTTTCATTCTTCTGACCTAGTAACTGGGAGGCTACCACTGCGCCACCAGTTGCCATGGCAGTAAAAAGCCCTATCAGTAGAACATTTATACTGTCCACAATAGATACACCGGATACTGCCGCCTCTCCGACACGGGCAACCATAATACCATCAGCCATACCAACGGTAACAATTAAAATCTGCTCAATTATCAAGGGTACTATAAGCCTTATCAAATTCTTCTTAGTAAACATGCATTCGCTCCTATGTGCTTAAGTCTATTAATCTAACTCTTGTTTTTAAAATTTATTAGAGGGCTACCACCCGTAGAAGATGGCCGCCCTCATTATGAGGCTAATTCTTTTTAGAACCAATAGTAACATGAGCAGGTTCTGCTTTATAGTTGCTCTTATTAATAAGCTCTCTGCTGACTTCAACTCCATTTTCATAAACTACTTTGTAGAGCTCAGCTGAATATCCCCGCTTTGCACTTTGAGTAACCTTCCTATATGAAGTAGGTCTTGTTGGGTCCTTGGTTACCTTCTCAGCCTGCGAAGGTGCTGTTTCACTAATAACCTTATTCTCATATTTGACTATTCTGTTCTCAGTATCTCTGGTTTCATTACCCCAGATTCTAAATGTAATCTTCCTGTCATCACTAAATGCCTCTATTAATATAGGCATGTCTGTATTGTTACTAAACCTAAAATTCTTAGAGCCCTCTGCAATTGCAGCATCAAATGCCAAATCCACATAGGAAACTGTCATGGAATGAGCAGACCTCTCAACAACATCAAGCTCTGCGAACAGAACTGCATTATATAGTGTAGTGGTTACCTGACAGGCTCCACCGCCAATGGTCTGTTCGATTCTTCCTGCATTATAGGAACCGGCCATATAATAACCATTGTCTAAAGAGAAAGGAAGTAAATAGGTATAACTAGAGAATACATCTCCAGGGTATAGCACTGCATTATTTATAAGTCTTGCGCCATTAGCCAGATTGGCTGCTCTATCCTCACTGGAGCTTTTATATTCAGTAGTAAACTCACCTAGAATTGAGGTGCTCTTTTCCAAAGACTCCTTAGTAAACTGAGGCTCAACATCAACCATAGTAGCATGTACGACAAAATCCATCCTATTCCAGTCATCCAACTTCTCCTTGATGGCTATATATGTAGAATCTACCTCCATCCTGCTACCTAGTACATGATCCGTAAAGTGAAATTTATCATTCTTTCTAGTGAAGGTAGCATTTTTAGGCGATACCTTATATCTTTCGGCGCCTTCCTCAATTATCTGCCTAAGCTTACCTTCATCATAAGAATATGTAAGAGGATATACCTTTTTACCATGTTCAATATCTTTATTGTCCTTATACCTCTTAATAAGATTTCCGGCCTTTCCAAGACCTATGGCATGCCTAATATGATCGTTAGGATTAGGCTCATATATGTAACCAAGCTCACCCATGGTAGTAATAATAGTATTATCACCTACTATGACAGCAAAGCTCTTGCTACGAAGCCCTTCAATATGATTCTTTACTGCGGCTTGCGCTTCCTTGACTGTCATACCACTGATATCTACGGTATCTATAAACACACCGTTAACTATAGTGTCCTCTTCCTGATCAATTGCATATGCCTCTTTCGGACTCCATATAAGGAGTAAAGCAAATGCCAATAAGAAAATCGATAATATATATTTATTTAATTTCTTCATAAAAATCATCCTCTCAAAAACAAAAACATTTAGCAATATGATAGAGCAACAAAAGTATGTATTATTATTTTATCATAAGTTGACCATTTATCAAGACACTTTCGAAATAACATATCATTCCATATGCATCCTCTGCAAGTTCTTTATTGAAAGTCTGATGTCAATAAAAAAGAGTGTCTTCAAAAGCAAAAGCAATGCTTTGAGAACACTCTCTTATTCAAATCTGCTTAAAATCTATGATCATAAAGATTAACCAATCAATCCTACTTCCTTAAGGAAGTTCTCGGCAACCTCTTTTGGTGTCTTTCCATTAACATCAACTTCATAAGTCATCTCAGTCATCATGGCATTGTTCATGGTACCACCTAATTCGTTTAATATTGCTTCAAGATTAGGTTCTACATCAGCAAGCTCCTCAAAGAGATTATCTCTTACTAATAAAGCTCCATTATAATCGGGAAAGTATTCCCTATCATCTTCTAAAACAATAAGCCCTGCTTTCTTATTGAGCCCATCGGTAGTATAAACAATAGTCACATCAAGCATACCATTTTCGACAGCTGAATATTTTAATCCAATGTCAACAGGCTTAACCTCTCTAAAGTCAAGACCGTAAAATTCGGCAAAAGGATTAAATTTCATACTGCCCTCTTCACTAAAAAACTCGTGCTCTGCTCCAAATATAAGCTCTCCTGCTATAGGTACCAAATCACTAACCGTAGTGACACCATACTCCTCTGCCACCTCTTTAGTAACACCAATTGCATAAGTATTGTCTGTTCCAAGCTGGGCAAGCAGACGGGTACCATCCTTTTCCATAGCCTGTTCATTTGCATAATCATATAGGGTCATTCCCTCAGGCACATCGGACACATCCTGCTTTAGGAATGTGGTAAGTAGTGTACCGTCATAGCTATTAAATAGGTCACCTCTTTCTTTGGTAAGCTCGTTGTAGGTATTAACAGGAGTCATCTCTTCCCCTATTGTCACCTTTATATCGGTTTTATCCTCTACCAGAAGTTTAACCATCTGGTGTATAATCCTCATTTCTGCATACTGTCCGTCATATATGAGAATGGTGGCTTCATCCTTAGGCTTACATGCCGTCATCACAAACACCATTGTAAATACAAACAATAATGTAAATATTTTCTTTACTACTTTCTTCAAAACTTTCCTCCTTAATTCTTATATCCCATTCCGGTCTTCATTTTCTTTTCAATCCATGACATTCCAAAATCAAAAACAACTGCCATAACCATAAGAGCCAAAGTACCAGAAAGAATAAGTCTCATGTTCTGTATATGGATTCCTCTGTATAGTATAGAACCCAGTCCTCCTCCTCCGACAAATGAACCAAATACTGCAACACCGATAGATGTTACTGCTGCAATCCTTATCCCGGTAAAAATCACCGGAAATGCCAAAGGTAGCTCAACCATAATAAGTCTCTGCAACTTTGACATGCCCATGCCAATTGCCGCATCCTTAATAGCTGGACCTACTTCTGTTAGTCCAAGATATGTATTATGCACAATCGGAAGCAGTGAATATAATACCAAGCCGATTATAACCGTCGTCTTACCTGCTCCAAATACAATCATAATCACTCCAAGCAGTGCTAGGGCCGGAATTGTCTGAAGTATGTCAACCATCCACAGAATAACCTTGCCTGCTTTTTTATTGATATATGCAAGTATCCCTAGAGGTAGGCCAAGTAAAACTGTAAAAATAACAGCCACACATACAATCATGAGATGTTCTACTACCATATTTAAAGTCATGCATTTCCCTTCCTTCCATAGCTTACCCTGCTTACATAAGACTGAAGCCGATCTATCAGCATACTAAGTACAATAGCCATAATTGCAGCAGGAATAGCACCTGCAATAATCAGGGTATTATTATTGGTGTTAACACCTATATAGATAAATTCACCCAGGCCTCCTAACCCTATCATGGTCGAGAGAACAGCCCAAGAAACCGTATAAACAGTTGAAATGCGTAGTCCACCGATTATAGTAGGCATAGCTAATGGTAGCTCAACCTTCAATAATCTTTGGATTTTTGACATCCCACAACCTTTTGCAGCATCGACATACTGGTCTGGTACCTCTATTAAGCCTATAAACGTATTCTTTAAAATAGGAAAAATCGCATATACAGATAGAGCTACGATAATAGTAATAGGCTTCATGCCTAGATAGATAAAGAGAATTCCTACAAATACGATACCAGGCACAGTCTGAAAGATTGAAATAATAAGCAAAATAATATTTGCAAACTTAGGTACCCTTGATAAACAAATTCCAAGAAACAAGGCAATTATATAGGCAATAAACACGCAGAGTAGCACATAGCCAAGATGTACAAATGTTGCTTTAACCAACTTTGCACCATATAGGTCAAACCAAGCAGCCATTATTCATCCCCTCCCCACACAGCGCCAGCTATAGCTCTAGCAACGGTAGCCCAAGTCACTATACCTACTGTCTTTCTTTCCTCATCAAGTACAACACAGTATTTCTGCTTAGATTCGACTAGCTTATCGTAACAGGTCTTTGCATCATCTTCCTTACACACTATGGGGCAATCTCTATTAACCAGGCTTTCAATAGACTGGTTTTTCGGTGCAGTTAAACAATCACTTATAGCAACCATTCCCAAGTAGGTCTCATCCTCATTCTTTATGATTAGGCTATCAATGCTTCGATTAGCCATTATCTTAATACATTGGGCAACAGATCTGCTCTTTCTAACCGCAACTACCTTAGTCCTCATGATGTCTTTTACCTTCAGCTCCAAGTGATGTCCATTATTAACTCTTTCCCCAAGAAAGCTCTTAACAAGATTATTAGCAGGATTAGCAAGCATCTCATCTGGTTCAGCCATCTGCACAATTTCCCCACCGTCCATAAATACAATGCGATCTGCTAGATAAAGTGCTTCGTCCATATCATGGGTAACGAATATAATAGTTTTCTTTAGTTTCTTTTGAAGTGTTTTCATATCCTCCTGCAAGCTAGCCCTAGTAATAGGATCCAGGGCTCCAAAGGGCTCATCCATCAATACAATAGGTGGTGAAGCAGCCAGTGCTCTTAGCACGCCAATTCTTTGCTGCTGTCCTCCTGAAAGCTCTGAAGGATATTTATGAGCATATTCATCAAATGGTAGATTAACCATTTCTAAAAGATCATGTACAATCTCGTCGCATTTTTCCTTTGAATATTTTAATAGCTTAGGAACAACGGATATGTTCTGGGCAATGGTCATATTAGGAAAGAGTCCTATCTGTTGAATAACGTACCCTATAGAACGTCTTAGCTTAACAGGATCTTCATCTGCAATGTCTTTGCCATTAATATATATATTACCTTTATTAGGCTTTATCAGTCGGTTAATCATTCTTAATGTGGTGGTCTTACCACAACCGCTTTCTCCAATAAATACAACAAACTCTCCATCCTGCACAGTAAAGCTTATATCATCCAGAATGGTATCATTATCATATTTTTTAGTTACATTTTTAAATTCTATCATAGAAACCTCCCATTATTTAACAGACAACCTCGTATATTTTATAAGTTGTCACTTGGGCATTATACAGGCTATTATATGATTTGTCAAATCCATAATTTAATTTTACTAATAAAAACACCTTACTCTTTCATTAATATAATAAAAAAAACAGCCCTATAAGCAGTCAACTCCCAGTCTTTTTGACAGAGAGTAGTTTTTTACTTATATGGACTGTAATATTTAGTTACTTGTAATAAAGTCTTGCTATTTTTCTCTACTAAAAAAATCAGTAAAGCGCAATACCACACTGGCATCTCCTACAAAAAGAACTCGCTCATTTCCAGAAAACTCATAATAGGGACCCGGAGAAATTATAACATCATTCTCCTTTATAATTCCAATAATAGTTGCTCCGGTATTATGCCAAACCTGAAGCTCACCGATACTTTTTCCGATTACGAATGAATTGCTGGGTATAAGGATTTCAATCGGTTTTATTAAATCCGATCTTTTTTCAAAAGAAAGGGAGACTATATTGTCTACTATTTCATTAATTTCACTGTCAAGCTTTTTTTTCTCGGAAAATTTCTTTGATAGAAGATGCTTTAAGTCTTTTAATGTCTTACCTTCCTCAAAGCTATTAAGAAACTGAATGGCATTCTTACGGGATTGAACAATAATACCACGGCCAGGAACAACCTTCACTACCTCTTTATCTTCTAGAATGGACATTGATCTGCGAATAGTCTCAGGAGATACATTATATTCTGTTGAAAGCAAGGATCTACCTTTTAATTTTTGACCTTCAACAATCTCGCCCGATGCAATCCTAGATGAAAGATGTACCGCAATCTTCAAATATCTGGGTATCGTTATTTTTTGTTCTTTCATTATATCCCTCGCTTTTAATCTAATCGCTTATATCATATCATGCAGGTTTATAAATATCAAATCAAGTATTCTAATATTGTGATAGATCTGTAAAGTCCTAATTTTCTCTTCTTAGTACCCACCATCTTAAGGCCCATAAGCCTGTGGCAATTAAACGAAAGACAAATATTACCCAAAAAATTGTATGCAATGCCCTAAGATCAGCCCCCATCATTTGATAGATAGAGACTCCAACAAATGGCATAATGCCATTAGACAGCATAACAAGTGCAGTATATATAGATATATTTAGAGTCTTGTTGCTATCCGGTATAACCTGAAGCAAGCACTGAAGGATATTAAGTGTAGTTGTTGCCAAAGTAATATTGAATATCGTGTTAACAATCAGGAATACAAGCCTTGCATTACCCGTCTGAATACTTGTTGAAAGAATCATACCTATAGGACAAAATGCTAAGCCAAGACTTCCAAATATTATAGCAAATCTCACTCCATGTCGTGAATTAATTTTACTCCATATACCCATGGTTAAAAATTGAATAATAGCATTTGCGATATTCACATAGCTTAGCCAAGCCTCATTCATACCAAGATACTGAGTCTGCCCAATAAAGTATAATGTCCAATCTATATGCCATGTCAAATAAAAGAAAATGGCAACAGCTACAAAGCCTAAAAATCTTCGATTGTGCATCAGATCCACAAATGCTTTTTTAAGCTCGACTAAGCTAAAAGTTTTTCTTTCCCCATCTGTCTGTGCGGGAATTTTCTTTAATACATAAACCTGAATTAGTAATAAAGCCGCTGCAACCCATAGGAATATCTGATGTAATCTAATCTTTTCTGCATTGGTAGAAGCTGATGAAAGTAAGGCACCACCAGTCAAAGTAATTGTAATTCCCATTAAAAAAGACAGGCTGGAGCGAACAGCCAGAATTCTATTTCTTCCATTAGGGTGGACCACATCCGAAAAATAGGCCTGCCAGGATACATTATATATGGTCATCGGTGCTGATGATAAGGCCAGCAAGGCTAAAAAGCCTCCCAGCTTATAAGAACCCAATGCCGGAACAAATCCTATCAGCACATAGACACAGGCTACAGCAAATAAAGCCGATGTAACCATATTCCTTTTATTTCTCATAATATCTGTAAGTATACCACCGGGTATCAGAACAGCCATGCCCACCAACTGTGGAAGCATGGTAACAAGCCCTAACTCATAATCTCCTGCCCCTAGCCTAGCGGCATAAAGATTGTTATGGCTACCAACCAAATTATTAATAAGCGTAATAAGTATCCCCTCATATGTAAAAAGTCTCATAACCTTGTTTCTAGGCTCTGGTATCGCACCTAGAGCATGGGGAATCCTTACACCAAATAAGTATTTCAATGCCTGCTTCATAATTTCTTCCTTTTCGGTACCAGGTAACATTTCCACCTGTACCATGTACCATAAATCGCTGCTGAATGGAAGTATACCATCGGTATCCGAGTTTATCAATAGCAAACAATTCTATATTTGCTACCAGGTACTCTACCTGTTACCTTAATTAGTGTCTTGTGTTTTCACCATAAATTTATCACATTCTACAATATTCGACATACTATATTAATGAAGGAGGTGATTATGAATGGGTATGCCAAATATTCCTGATATTAAGCCTAAGATTGAATTAGACTTTGAAGAAACAATCCTTTTGTTACTTTCTTCTATTGCTCTTGAAGAAATCAGTTTAGCTCATATTATGAATGCAGAAGCCGAAAAAATACAAGATGTTGTTAAAGCTCCTAGCTGTAATAAAATTGACGATTTACTGTGTATTGATAAAAGTGTTGAACGAGTACTAAGAGATGTAATTAAAAAAGAAATGCTTTTAGAATTCAAATTTGAGAATATTCTTGAATTATTAGACACAAAGAGGAAGAAGAAAGACGATTGCTAGTCAAAAATCAAGGCCTTGCTGATAACAAGGCCTTACATAAAATAGATGAGGTGATAATGTATGAAAATTAATACTGATGATGATAAAATTATTGCCAGAAAAATCATACACAGTACTTTAAAAATGGAAAGTAGTTTGGCTAATGTCCTAAAGGCTGAAATAAAAATAATTAAAAAAATGCTTGATAGAAATGCAGATTATTATGATATAAAAAAATCTAATGATTCAATAAGGCAGATATTACATGCCATTCATATAATTGATGACAGAATACAAAAGTGCATAGATATATTACAACATGATCGAACATAGCTGAAATATACAACCAGTTAAAAGTGAAACGATAAAATTTTTTAAAAAAGTGTCTTCGACACTTCAACTCCCCTAGCCCCTCATTCATGAGGGGAATTAGGGGTTTCTTTTTGTGTCCCTTTGTTTCATAATGGTCTTATGAGTATATTACAAACGATATTAAATAACC
>JAAYJU010000194.1 GCA_012522735.1 Clostridiales bacterium
AACCTTTGCCTTTTTAGCTGTGATGCAATCAACAAAGGCTCCAAGCTCTTTTTGCTCTTTGTCGTTGAAATCCGCTTCTGCATACGATGTAAAGCTTGCCGTTGCTGTCAAGGGGCGATAGGGAGGATCTATATAAACAAAGGTGTTTTCATCTATAAACTCCAAGCAATCCTTGTAATCACCATTCTTAATAGTTACATTTTTTAACAGACTCCTTATGGCTATAAGATTTTCTGTATCACATATTAGGGGCTTCTTGTATGCCCCTATCGGCACATTGAACAAACCTTTTTTATTCACTCTAAAAAGGCCATTAAAGCAAGTTTTGTTCAGAAAGATAAATAGAGATGCCTTTTCAATGTTTACAGATTCATCACCATTTACTTTCAGAAAATTAAATCGTTCTCTTTTCTCATAATAATATTTCTTGCGATTTTCGGCATCAACTGGCCAGAAATACTCTTGCATTTTAGCAAGTTCCAGTATCAGTTCCTCTAAATGGTTTTTTATATGAAAATATGTATTGGTCAGTTCCTCATTGATATCGTTGATTAAAATCTCATCGATCTCAAAGCTTGATAGCACATCAAAAAGTACCGCTCCACCACCGACAAAGGGTTCGCAATATTTTGTGATTGATTTTCCAAGTCCTTCGGGATACTTGTTCCGTATATCGGGTAAAAGCTGGCTTTTCCCACCAGCCCACTTTATAAAAGGTTTAGCCTTCATAGTTGTTCTCCTGTTTCATCAATAGTAAATGTAATATCAAGTTTGCACCCTAATGCAGTTGACATTGTTTTCATTTCTTTTTCAGTGAAATTATCTCTGTTTAATTTATTACTGAGGTTTTGCGGTGTAGTTTCCATTTTATCCGCAAGCTCAGACATAGTCATTCTTCTTTTTATCAATAAAATTCTTATCTTTTCACTTACCAATTTTAATCACCTCTTAAAATACAATTCGACAATATTTATTATATAACGTACCAAAATATAATTCAAGGCTTAAAATAATAATTACACTTAAGAGTGAATTTGTTATATAATCTAAATAAATATCAAATCACCACGGAATAACTAGGTTTATCTTATTTAATACTCTCCACTCTGTCTAACAAGAAAACGGAAAGGTTCTACGTGTCTTATACTAAATATCCACTTCTGCGACTATGTGACGATATTTCTACACCCACACAGCCATAAAAATATCGTCATATCGACCAAAAAGGGCGGGGAGACCAATGCCCCACACCCTTTTATAAGTCTTCAAGCCTACTCTGTTTTCTCCAAAATAATAAGCCTATCTGTATGCGTCCGCTTATACTTAAGGCTTATGCCATAGCGATTTGCCAGTTCATCTACAGAAACATTCAGCCGCCTTGTCAGCACATTAGGGGTAATATCAGCCAACTCCAATGTATCTATCAGCTCACTTGCCGTCCCTTGCCACAAGGGCTGCCCATCAGACAGAAGAAGAAAAAGGCTTTTTAGCAATGGATTTTCCGTCGGTGGCTTTAGATTTTGCTCCACACTCTCTAAGTGCCACAAGCACCTTTCAGTGTCAAAAGAAACATTGAACCGTTGATTTTTCACATCTCTGCCCTCAAGGTCGATGATAGCAGCGCTTTCATTTCTCTGCTTTTTGTACATTATAAATGCACCATCCACCGCCCCCAACAAGCCATTGGTGCCGGAGATATCCTCAAATGGGTCATCGGATTTGCCCTTTCTCGTATGATGCACCACCAGAATACAGATATTGTGCTGTTCTGCAAACTCCTTAACCGCCGATGCAACATCATTATCATTGGCATAGCTGTATTTATCGCTTCCTTTTTCTCGTATCTTGTGCAGAGTATCAATGATAATCAATTTAGTGTCAGGATGCTCCGAAAGGAACTTTTCCAACTGCTGCCGTAACCCCTCACTTAAGTTTTGTGATCTTGTGGCGAAATATAGGTTATCGTTATCTTCTTCGCCGAACATGGTGCAAAGCCGTTGCTGTATCCGGGAATAGTCATCCTCCAAAGCAAGATATAGCACCGTTCCCTGATAGATTTTGAATCCCCAAAACGGCAAGCCCTTGCTGACACAATATCCTATCTGCGCCATTAGAAAGCTCTTGCCAATTTTAGGTGCCCCAACGAACAGGTACGCTCCTGTTTGGAGCATACCCTCGATGATTTGAGTCTTTGGCTGAAATACCGTATCATAAATTTCACCCAGCGACATGGTTTCTAAAGCGTTTTTATTGATTATCTGCTGAGAGTTGGGTATAATATTAATATCGAGATTAAGTGACTGATTCATATCTGTTGACGCAGATGTGGCTAAATCAGTTGCTTTTTTCTTGTCTAAATTCATTAACTTCCCCCTTTACATCTGTGAGTATGGCTGCCACATATTTTGTTAGTTCAAGCAGTTCATCATGCTCTGCATTGATTTTAGATAGCCTTATTAGCTGTTCATGCATCGCTTGCAATTCATTTTTCAGGGCCTTGTATACCCTCGGGTTTGGATTGATTGTAACCTCACGGTCTAAGACTCTGCTGATGATGTAATCTTGCTTTGACAGCCCAGACAGTCGTGCCAGTGTGTCAAGCTGTCCGGCTTCCTCCGGCGACATTCTAAAGCCTACCGTCTTGCTCCGCCATCTGTTTTTCTTGTCCTTGTTTTTTGCTGACATATTACGCACCTCTTTCTACATTTAGCTTGTTGGCTATTTCCGATTGCTTTGTTGGAAACAGATGGGCATATCGATAGGTTATATCAATGCTTTCATGCCCTACCCGATCAGCAATTGCCACTGCTGAAAAACCCATATCTATCAGTAAACTCACATGAGAATGCCGGATATCATGCACCCTTATCCTTTTTATACCTTGCTCCTTGCTACCCCTGTCCATTTCGTGATGGAGATAGCTTTTTGTGATTTGGAATAGCCTATCGGTAGGTTCTAAGCCATAGATTGAATTTATATACTCCTGTATTTCCTCACACAAGAAGTCAGGCATCAAGATTGTTCTGTTGCTTTTTGGGGTTTTCGGCTCGGTGATAATATCCTCTTTCTCAATCCGCTGATAGGATTTATTGATGCGAACCGTACTCTTTTCAAAGTCTAAATCTTCAGCGGTGAGTGCTAACAGTTCACCCATTCTAATTCCACACCAGTAAAGAAGTTCAAAAGCGTAGAATGAAATTGGCTTGTCCATCATACTTTCCGCAAATTTTAAATATTCTTCCTTTGTCCAGAACAGCATTTCTTTGGCTTGCTCCTTGCCCATGTTTCCTGCTTTTTGGGCAGGATTTGAGGACAGTTCATAAAACCTTACTGCGTGATTAAATATTGCCGAGAGCTGATTGTGTATGGTTTTTAGATAAGTTGCTGAAAATTCTTTACTCTTACTATCCTTAGCTTTCATCATTTTATTTTGCCACGCTATAATATCAGCCGGCCTAATTTCGTTAATTTTTCTGTTCCTGAAATGGGGCAGCAATTTAGTGTTGATAATATTCTCTTTGGTCTGCCAGGTGTTCTTTTTTACTCTGTCTTTAATGTCAGAAGTATAAATTTCTACGAAACTTTCAAAAGTCATATCGAGATTTGTATGAGCCTTTCTTAGAAATTCACGCTCCCATGCCTGCCCCTCCTTTTTGGTTTTGAATCCTCGTTTTAGGGTTTGTTTAACTTTCCCTGTGTAATCTTTGTGCCGTACCGACACCATCCATTTTCCGCTGGGGTCTTTGCTGACTGACATTGAATCCCTCCTTTTACCCTGTTACACCATAGAATTTTTCCACAAAATACTTACGGCTTACCTTGCCTGTAACGGTCATGTACCCATCACTCTTTAGCTGGTCATTTAGCTTTTTAATGATTTTATAGGCATGAGACTTTGATACGCCCAGACACTCTGCCATTTCTGCTGCCGTTATAAACAATTTTTTATCCATCCCATTCCTCCTCCCTTAATTCACCAAGCATATTCGTTTAGTGTCCATTTTGATTATACTAAACAAATTTATTTAAGTCAACACCTATTGGCTATCATGTTAAACATTTTTATTTAACTATTGATTATATCTTTCGAATTGTGGTATACTCTAATAAACAATATTGTTTAACCGGAGGGTGCAGCAATGGCAATGGGATATAAATTAAAGAAACTTAGAACATTGAGAGGGTACACGCAAAAAGAATTCGGACAACTTGTAGGCTTCAGTGCGGTGACTGCCGATGTTCGAATTGCTCAATATGAGACCGGCACTCGTGTGCCCAAAGCTGATATGGTACATAAAATGGCGGAAATTTTAGAAGTCAATGCCGATTATTTGATGGCACCGGCACCCACAAGCATGGAAGAAATTATGCAGACACTATTGTGGCTTGATGAAAATAGCGGTGTTAAATTGTCGGCACAGGAGGTTATAACCGAAGATGGCAGAGAGGTAAAGAAGATTAGTCTATCAATCATGGGCATGGACGGCTTGCTGGAAGAATGGTACGAAAAACAAAAAGCCCTCCAAAAAGGAGAGCTTACGCAGGAAGAATATTATGAATGGAAGATGAATTGGAGGGTGTAATATGTCAAAAAAATTAACAACCGAACAGCAAGTTAAGGCTGCTATTGGCATCAGCGATTGGCGCAACCTTTCCAAAGAAAAGGTCATGAACTTTGTGTCTATCCTGCCGGAAGTAGATAGTGAAGTGGCAATTAAGATTATTGAACAATTTCCGGAGTTTTCTAAAAATTCAATGATGATGATTGAATATCTAAAAGATGTATGCAACTCAGTGTTAGAAGAAAACAAGCAAAGCTCTAATAAAAGCATGGATGCTTACAAGCAGATTTTAGATGAATTAAGTATTTTATTAAAAAAAGAAAATTGCACTGATGCTGATACACGATTTATTACTGAAAAAATGATAGAAGTGGCTGATAAAATCAATGCCAAGGATACTGAAAATAAAGAATTCTGGGGCAAAATGTTAAATACATTAGGCGGGGTTGTTTTGGGAGCTGTGACTATAGGAGCAACAGTATTAGGCGCAAAATTAATTGACAATAACCGAAAATCATAAGCCCCGCATTACTATCCTACAAAAATAATTCTGTTATCAAAATGTTATCACTTCACAAATCAAAAGACCACAAACCCGCATAAACACTGGGTTTGTGGTCTGTCTTTTTGCCTAAAATCCTATTCCCATTCAATAGTTGCAGGTGGCTTGCCCGTAATATCATAGCAAATCCTATTTACATGGTCCACCTCATTAACAATACGAGTAGATATTTTGCCAAGAACCTCCCAAGGAATCTCCACGTATTCAGCGGTCATAAAATCAGAGGTCTTTACCGCACGAAGAGCGACCGTATAGTCGTAGGTTCTTTCGTTATTCTTAACACCAACGCTTTTTAGATTGGTAAGCACTGCAAAGTATTGGCTGATCTGCTTGTCGAGTCCTGCTTTTGCTATCTCTTCGCGGTAGATATAGTCGGCTTCTTGAAGTATCTTAACCTTATCGGGGGTAATGTCTCCGATAATACGTACACCAAGGCCGGGGCCCGGGAATGGCTGACGGTATACCAGCTTTTCAGGTATTCCAAGCACTAGACCAGCTTGTCTTACTTCATCCTTGAACAGGTCTCTTAAGGGCTCTATTATTTCCTTAAAGTCGACGTAATCGGGAAGTCCTCCTACATTGTGATGGCTTTTGACAAGACCGGAACCAACTCCGCTTTCTATAATATCGGGATAGATTGTTCCTTGTACCAGATAATCCACCCTTCCTATTTTCTTTGCCTCATCCTCAAAGACACGGATAAATTCCTCGCCTATTATTTTTCTCTTACTTTCGGGGTCTGTAACCCCTGCAAGCTTATTATAGAAACGATCCTGAGCATTTACACGAATTAGGTTTAGGTCGAATTGGTTGCTGAAAATTTCTTCAACCTCATCTGCCTCATTCTTCCTAAGGAGCCCATGGTCAACAAATATACAGGTCAGCTGTTTTCCGACTGCCTTACTAATCATAACAGCGGCTACTGAGGAGTCTACACCACCTGATAATGCACATAGAACCTTCTGGTCGCCAATTTTCTCTTTAAGCCGCCTTATTGATAATTCAACATATGAGGACATCCTCCAGCTTCCGCTGCAATGGCATGTATTATATAGAAAGTCCTTAAGATTATCGCTGGCCTTTAGATTGTCTATGCTCATAATTGGAAGACCTAAGTCATGTATCCTATTAGTCCATTCGATTACATCAGGATTATTCATATCAACAACATTACCGGTAAATATGAATCCCTTAGGAGCCATAGCCTTGATTCTTTCAAAATCAGTAGAATAGGGCAGTATCTCGCAATATACATTAAATTGTCTGATCTGTCTGGCTATGAGCTGAACATACTTCCCACCGAAGTCGATAATAATAATTAGCTCTTTTTCCATTCAAAAACCTCCTCGATAAATTTTAAAATTCCACAACATGTAACGGAGGTTTTACCTCCCTCAATCTCTCCAAAAAATTATGATTAATAATAACTCATTTCCTTATAAATGGCAAGTATGTGGGAGATAGAATTCTGATTTATTACTTTTATAGGTAATTATACTCATTTTAATATAATTTATTTACAAGGATACTACATAGTGGTATCATGGTACTATAATATTACAATATATGGTACTTTAGTCTATTTTTGGTTGGAGTGAGAAGTATGAACGAACATATGATAAGAGATCTTTTTAAGCCTTTACCTGAAATTGATTTCAATAGGGGATATCATTATTACCTATGTAATATAGATAATTATTCAAAGGCTTTATTATCTACACTTAAAAGCGTTAGGTCAAAGCTACCGCTCCTAAAGAGTATGGCTGAGACATGCGAGTATGAAGGACTGCGAATGATAACTCAGACCCTTAGAAGAATGATGTCTACCATAGGAGGGGAGTCGATTGTTGAAATGTCCTATCAACTGGAGATGGCACTTTTAAATGATGATGAATCATTCGAAGATAAGTTATTTGAGTTTGTGTTTACTCTTGAGGATTTGGTATCTCGTATGGAGGAAGTGGTCAAGCAGCTAGGCTTCTCGCATATGAAAGGAAGTCGGGATCAAGACTCATATTTTAATTATGACTTTACCAGGACCATAGAGAGCATTAGGCTTTCTACTGATTTTATAGACAAGAAGATAATTTAATACCTGCTTTTTATTACCCCTGAATAAGCCCTATCTTAACAACTGACAAAAGATAGGGCTTGTTTACGTTTATTTATATAATTTGCTTGTTTTAACTATAGTAGCTCTATCGTTCTAGAGCTTTGCCTTTTGACCTTTATCCGCTCTCTTACGGTTGCGGACCTTTCTAGCACTATATTCTTTATCATTATAGACGAAGGTTTCGGTACTTGGACTGACTGCCGTGCCGTAGCATACCTTATCGCCTTTATCCAGCTTGATAGCTCTTACGCCACGGCTGGTCTTTTTAAATTCCGAAACTTCTGAAAGAGGAAAGCCTAGGGATAAGCCGTTATCTGTAAGTATTATTACCTTGT
>JAAYJU010000195.1 GCA_012522735.1 Clostridiales bacterium
AGATTATAGATTCTTGTAATAATAGACAGCAATCTGAGTACGATCTCTTAGGTTTAGCTTATCTAAGATATTAGAAATATTATTGCGGACGGTACCCTCGCTTAGGAAGAGCTCTTCGGAAATCTCCTTGTTAGAAAGGCCGTCTGCTATTTTTTTAATAATATCAATTTCTCGTTCCGAAACTCCTAGATTATCAAAGGAGTTAACATTTTCTGACCTTCCCATAAGGTCAGGTAATTTAGTAATGATCTCATTTCCATATACATTCTGTCCCATATATACAGCCTTTATAGCAGGAATTATACTTTCATAATTTTGTTTTAGCATATAGCCCTTTGCACCGATTTGCAGGGCTTTTATTATATAATCATCATCAAGAAATGTAGTCAGATAGAGAATTCTGGCATCCTCATATTGACCAAGGATTATTTCACCTGCCTCTAGGCCACTCATCTGCTCCATTCTGATATCCATCAAAAGCAGGTCTGGTTTTAGTTTTTTATAGAGCCCAATTGCTTCTGAGCCGGAGTTACCTATACCAACTACATCTATTTCCGGGTCTGAAGATAATATTATCCTTAGAGACGAGCAGACTAGCTTATCATCATCAATTAGCAAAATCTTCATATAAATCCCCCTTTTTTATATCCTGTTTTTACTATCAGGTGTTACGCTACCTAGCGTTACCCTACCTGACACTACCCTACCTAGTACCTTACCTTTTAACCGGTATCGTAATAAATATTTTAAAACCATCATCCATATTGATATTCAAATTACCTTTAAAGTTTTTAACCCTGTCTGCGATATTACGAAGGCCCATTCCCTCTCTATATTCGGATGTGTCGAGGTAGAGGCTTATTTGGGACCTCCTCTGTTCGCTTATGGAACCATTATCTCTTATGATTAGTTGATAAAGGGCGGGGTGTTCTCTTATGATGATATTTGCCTTTGTAGCATCGGAATGCTTCATAATATTTGCTAGCGCTTCCTTTGTAATAGCTATAAAGCAATATCTTAGGTCAATCGGAAGCGGTCTCGTTACATCATATTCAAAGTCTATATGGCAAAATGTAAATTCCTTAATTATTTGCTCTATTTGGTTGTATATATCAACTGATTCATCATACATATTATGGATGCTGTTACGGATATCGTCCATACCCAGAGACAGTGAATTTTTAAGATTGGATAGCTCGTCATAGATGGGCTTTTCCTTTGTGATAGTAAGTAAAGCTCCTACCTGTAGAATAGCTCTAGAGAGGAGATGACCGATATTATCATGAATTTCCTTTGATATTCTGTTACGTTCATTTAAGGTAGCCAAATTGATTTCATAATCTTGATTTTTTAGTATGCTTTGGTTTTTATCCTCTAATAGTTGAGAGTAGGACGAAGAAGTGTCACGCAGCTCATTATAATCTGTCTGCAAAGCATTCAACTTAACAGTCTTTACCTTTAAAAGTATGGCAGTAAGCAACACTAGTGCTGCAAAAAGGAAATACGGCAAGGTATAATGTTTTGCATTTATTATAAACAACAGTATGATAATCAAGGAAAATGCCTGAAATTTACTCTGTATTATATCGTATAGAATAACCGGTAGCATGATTATATAGCCGGGAATAAAGTAACAGATAGCGGCATAAACAATACATCCATAAAGTGTCATCCTATCATCCTCAAAATAGTAAGAAAGACAGCTTAAAAGTACAGTAAGGATGGCTGGAATAACCGCATATAGACTATAGTCATGCAGCAGATATATTACCATGCTTGATAAGAACAGCAGTATTTTATCAAATAATTCGTTCATGATGCACTCCTTAGAATTTATCATTTGAAATAAATATATTTTCAGTATTACATGAGAAGGATTTATTGTCAATTAGTGAAAAAGGTGACATTTGTCATTGATAGCAATGACGCAAATCACTACACAGAGTTTTTTTATTGAGATATAGTGGTATTAACAAAAATAGAAAAGTTGTAAGTTATCAATTATTAAAATTATTTGA
>JAAYJU010000196.1 GCA_012522735.1 Clostridiales bacterium
CTGATAACCTGTGACTGCCTGAGTATATCCAAAAGGATATCTACTCCCTTGTCAGTATTAATACCTCTCATCAATAAATCCATTCCTTCCAGGGTGTCAATTTAATTAATTTCTAATTTAAATAATCATAAGGTCTGTTATAATATCATTAGTTCTTGTCTCAGTTTATATTTCGGCTAGAAAGGGATAAAACTTTAAATAAATGCAAAATATGATTTATACTTCTTATGACATCCTAGTATGAATAAACTTAAATTAACATAAATGAATACTATTACGGAGGTAGTAATGTTAACAAGAAAATTTAAGCTATATATAATAATAAGTTTGTTTTCCTTAAGTGCTGCGCTAGGCCTTGCATGCGATCACCCTTCAAACCAGGAATCTCAGCAAAGCCTATTTGATGATTTTATTACAGAGGTTTTTACCCAGGAGGTCCAATCCGATACTTTGTCACTAAACTATACCCTTGCTCGGCCTGAGGAGTATGGCATTATACATACAGAAACCACCCTGGGTGAATATAGCATAGCGCATATGAAGGAAGAGCTTTTGTCTACAGAACAATATCTTAATGACCTTAAAAATTTTAGTTATAGTGATCTAACAGCCAATCAAAAGCTTACCTATGATATAATGCTTCATTCTCTGGAGCTCGAAATGCAATTAGGTGATTATCTTTATTATATGGAAAGCTTAGGGCCAACTACCGGCTTACAAGCCCAGCTACCAATTCTCTTGGCAGAATATAACTTCTATGAGAAGGATGATATTGATAGATATTTGGAATTACTGGTTTGTGTTAAGGATTATTTTGAAGATGTGGCTGAATTTGAGAGAGAAAAATCCCGTGAGGGATTATTCATGACAGATGCGGTTGTCGACAGAATTATAGAGCAATGCGAGGCCTTTATTGCTAATCCCGAGCAGAACTTACTAATTGAATATTTTAATGAGAAGATAGACTCCTTCGAAGGACTTTCTAAAGAAGAAAGGGATATATATAAGAAAGAAAATCGTAAAAGTGTTCTTGAATACGTTATTCCTTCCTATGAGATACTTATTGATGTTCTTCATGAACTAAAAGGAACTGGCTTAAATGAAGCAGGCCTATATTATTATCCAGAAGGTCAAGCTTACTATGAATTATTAACTAAGATTAAAACCGGCTCTGATAAAAGCATGAAGGAAATTATAGATATGCTTGACACAGCCATGGGAGACGGTACCCTGGAAATAACTAAGCAGGTGCTTTCTGATCCCATGATATTTGATAAGTTTGAGTCCTTTACATCATTTCCCTTAACAGATCCTGAGCTTATCTTAGTGGACTTAAAGACACAGATTCTTGAGGATTTCCCTGAGCCTATTGATGTAAACTGTGACATTAAATATGTACACGAGTCACTATCCGATTACCTTAGCCCTGCCATGTATCTGATACCGGCTATCGATAATTATAGCAATAATAATATCTACATCAACGGAAATGACATGGAAACCTTATCCACAATATATACTACGGTTGCACATGAGGGTTATCCCGGACATCTATATCAGAATGTATACTTTAGGAATCAGAATCCGGCTCCCATAAGAAATCTACTGTCTTTTCTTGGCTATGATGAAGGATGGGCTACCTATGTAGAGTATTATTCCTTTCAATACTCAGGTATTGATGAGGATTTAGCTGATTTATTAGAGGTAAACAGCGAAATGGTTCTTATCATGTATGCCAGAGCAGATATAGGCATTCACTATGAGGGATGGAGCAAATCCAAGGCTCTTTCTTATATAAAGCAATTTGCCGGTGATGAAGAAACCTCTACAAAAATATATGAAGTTCTATTAGAAGAGCCAGGAATATATCTTCCCTATGCCGTAGGATATCTTGAGATAAAAGAGCTAAAAGATATGGCAGAAGAAGCCAGAGGCGAGGATTTTGATATAAAGGAATTTCATAAATTTATGCTGGATATGGGCCCTGCTCAATTCGGCCTAATCGAAGACCACATGGAGGCCTGGCTAAGCGGTGAAGAGGATATGGTACAAGGTGCTGCATCAGAATAAAATATAATAGGACAGTGATTCAGATTAAAAACAGTGTCAGAGGGACGGAGTTGTTGACACATCTTTCGATGTGTCAACAACTCCGTCCCTCTGTAAAGCTGATGTGCAAATAATTAATTTAGCTGATTTCTGCCCCTGATGGCATCTCTTTTTCAGGCACCATTAGTGCTAAGTTACCGTCTGTATCTTCTGCGCATAGGAGCATTCCCTCTGATAGGAGACCAGCTAGAGTAGCGGGCTTAAGATTAACCACTACCATAACCTTCTTTCCTACCATTTCTTCAGGTGTATAATAGGCTTTAATTCCTGATACGATTTGCTTTACCTGTGAGCCGATTTTAACCTGAGAGCATAGGAGCTTCTTGGATTTCTTAACCTCTTCACAAGCTATGACCTCTCCTATCTGAAACTGAAGCTTGGTAAAATCATCATAGGTGATTTCTGGCTTTGCCTCTATATCTGTGACATCAGATGCATTGTCTTCTTGCTCTTTATTATCCTGGTCTTGATTCTTATCCTTGTCAGCCTCTTTGGAAGCCTCTACTTTCTCTAAGACCTCTTTTATATCCAGCCTTGCAAATAATATCTC
>JAAYJU010000197.1 GCA_012522735.1 Clostridiales bacterium
TCAAAAAATCAGGGTGGAATTAATATTCCACCCTGATATATGTCTAAGATTATTTAATCTAATCTAAGAGCTTATTTGGTAATTGTGATTGTCTTACCTACCTTGAAGGTATAAGTTACATCACCGCCACCCCAATTGGTTGTATAGGATACTTCATGAACATAGAAGTTATCGCCTGCTTTTATTACTTCAGCACCATCAGTAAAGTTGGTCTCAGGTATTGTATAGTACATACCCTTAGTAACCTTATATCCAAATCTTGCAGTTGATTCATTAATGTCATTTCCGTTAATCTTGAACTTGAATGCCTGCTTAACAGCTGCAGCAACATTAAGCTTGCTCTCGCTTACAGAAGGATTCTCAAGTATATCAATTAACTCTGTTGTATCTACTACAGCAAATTGTCGTGAACCGATATAAGAACCAGCAGCTCTACCTGTAGGATTTCCACTTCCAAGAACTTCTACGTTAACATTATATGACTCTTTATCAACAAACTCAAATGCAGGACCTGAAGCAGGTGTAGGAGAAACTAGTCTAGCTACTTCTATTACATGTGAGGTACCTGTGCCACTAATACCGAATTTGATTGCTACGCCACTATTGGCTGACTTCACAACATTTGACTTAAACTCTGTGTTGTTAAGAGCATAAATTCTTGCATTATTAGCATTGTAGCCATATACATGAACATTTACGTTCTTAGGAGCATTAATCTTCTTAAGGTCTACGTTAGCAGAACTTAACTCAACTTCCCATCTCTGTACGTCAGCAAGGAGATTCTTCTCAGCTTGACCTTCAAGAACATTCACATAGAAATGAACAGTCTTTGTGGTATTATATGCTGTAAGATTAATCTTATACTGATAAGCTCCAGCCTTTGCACCAGCTGCGTTAACCTTTACTGCTACCTTACCATAGTCACCACTTGAGCTATCAGTTGTAACTAATGAAGCGGTTAAACTAGGATAAGCTTCAGTAGGTCCATTAACAAATGTAGGTGCTCCGATAGTAAGTGCTGTATGAAGTAGAGGCTCGCCCATGCTATCCTTGTTCATGATAAATATCTTTCTTGTCTCAGTATCATTATCGCCTGAAGAGTCAGCAGGAATTCCATCCGGACCGGTAAATATATGATTACCTAATGATACGGCATAATTTCCATCAACTACCTCAGCAGATGCAAATCCTCTGCTTCCAACGATTGTCAAATCAAATGCTCCAACAGTTACATTGTTCTCTTTAACAAGAACTGTTACAACACCTTCAGCGATAGGATATAGATAACCACCACTTACAACTAACTTATCAGAATTAGTAGTATCATAAGTGAATATCTTATCATATCTATAGCCAGCCCATGAAGGATCTGTTATCTGTTTGTATCTTGTATAAATACCAAAGCCTTGATCGCTTGCAGGTACTCTAAAGCCTTCGGTTGCCCATGCTGATGACCAAGAAGCAGGCTCACCTGTCTTAGTAACTGCATACTGCATTGATACATAGTTTACAATTGCTTCTACACCAACACCAACTGCTGTAGCTTCGAGTTCTACTGGCTTGTATGTCTTGGTTGCATCATCATATACAAAGTTATTATATTTTACCTTGTATTCTGCAGAATAACCATCCTTGTTGATATATGCCTTATAACCATCTACTAACCAGCCATAAGTATATTCACCCTTATATTCAAAGTTAAGGAAAGACTTTATATCCTGACCAGACTTAATAACTACGCCATCACTATTAACAGCACTAACCTTATCTCTAAGGTCTACAAAGTTATCAGGCTCAGCCTTATTAGGATCTGCTTTAGTCTTAACTTCGAAGTTAGAGAATACAAGACCTGCAATATTCTTGATATCAGTATCGGCTGCATTGAATTCCTTAGCTAAATCGCCATAAGTAAACTGATAAACACCCTTACTTACTAAGTTGCCATAGATTTCAATTGTAGCAACCTTGCCTGCTGCATCTAATGTAACAGACTTGATCTTCTCTGTACCAGTGTTGTACTGCTTACCACCGATTACCTGATAAACCTTAGCGGTTGTAGCAGAAAGATCGGTATCAGCCATGCTAGAATCAAATTCTACGTTGAACTTGGTTAGGTTAACCTGCTTAACATCAACGATGCTAGCACTAACAACTACCTTAGTCTCATCAGTATCTAATACTTCATCAGCATTAGCTACAGGATCCTTCACCCAAGCATCATATCTAGCCTTAGACTGGAATGATAGAGCAGTAACTGTATACTCGCCACCAGCGGTAGCTACGAATACACCCTTGTCATCGATAGTAGCTGTATCAGGTGTTACAGTCCATCTGGTGATAGAAGATGTCTTCTTTGTACTTCCGGACTCTGTTACATAGCTTCTGTTGTAATCATGCTCTTCGCCAACAGCAAGTTTCTCAACCGGATTTGAGATTGTTACTTCTTTAATGTTATCTCTTACAGTAACGGTAGCTGATAATGTGTCAACCTCTTCACCGTCTTTGTCTGTAATAGTAACAGTAACCTTGGTCTTACCAACGCCTGTAGCAGTTGTAACACCATTCTTTTCGTTTACTTCTGCAACAGCTTCGTTAGCGGATTCCCAGAAGTATTTCCAACCTGACTTCTTGTTCTTAATGTTGAAGTTGAATTCGTTCTGTCCTTCGTCAACTCTACCAAGATGTAAATATTTATTGGTAGAATTTAACTTAGGACCGGCTGCAGCAAAAGCTCCGGCGGCAGGAACGAATAGTGAAAGCACCATCGCTACTACCAGAACGAAAGACAGCTTCTTAAAGAATTTTGTCTTCATATTCTTACTTCCTCCTTAAATATATGGTTTAGTATTATATTTTGCGTGTCCCACCCTATTCACAAAGTCCTATAACCCCCGTAAACTAAGAAAAGGAAACGCATCAATATAATCATTCCAACAACAAGATGATTATAACAATAAAGGAAAAAAAGGTCAAGTCTTTTTATCTCTGATTTTGGATAAATTACCAGTTCTTACCGGTCTCCCTTTATCGTATTAATAATCCTTCGTCAGACGATTATATCGTAGTCAAAATCTTTGTAGGGATAACCCCTTACTCCTCGCATTCTCCTTATATCACTCTCCATGAAAGTAAGTTTAGAATAGGATGTGACTTTACCTACAGTCATGGTTTCTGCGCCATAAGGTTCCTGTCTCATTGCTTTGACTATGAGTATATAATGCACCTTGTATGTGTCAAATTTATGTCATGGTTTTGTCATAATTAGATTATTTTCAAAATTTCCTCCACTTTAGCCCTCATTCTACCAGTTTCGCATACTGTATTATGCCTGATATCAGCTAAATGTATCTCTTCCATGGCACTAGGTATCTCTATACCTGAAATCTCCCTAAGCAGTATGGCTTGCTCGTAATCATCCTCTGGTAGGTTTTTTACACCAATTGCCCCAAGTACACTCTCTGCAAATTTGTATGGACTGGCGGTTGATACTATAACAGACGTGCTTCTATCCTTTTTGTTATTAAGATACTTACTATAAACACTTGCTGCTACCGCTGTATGAGTATCCAAAACATATCCGCTATCAGTATATACTCTATGAATTGCTGACATAGTTTCATCCACTGTGGCATATCCTCCGATAAAGCAATCAAGCTTTTTCCTCATATCGAAGCTTATTTCATACCTTCCAGTGCTTGTTAATGCATTCATAAGCTCTAGGGTCTTGTCAGGATCCTCTCCTGCTATATGATAAATCAGTCTCTCCAGATTGCTGGATACGAGAATATCCATGGATGGGGATATTGTCAGGATAAATTCGCGGTTGCGATCATATATGCCTGTTTGAAAGAAATCATAGAGAACCTTATTGTCATTGGAAGCACATATGAGCTTCTCTACCGGAAGCCCCATCTGCTTTGCATAATAAGCCGCAAGAATATTACCAAAATTACCTGTGGGGACTACAAATTTAATTTTCTCTCCTGCTAAAATCTCATTTCTTCTATATAATTCAACATAAGAGTAGATATAATATACAATCTGCGGAAGCAGTCGACCAATATTGATGGAATTGGCTGACGAGAATCTGTATCCGGCCTTACTCATTCGCTCTTCTAAATCTCTGTCTCCAAATATCTTCTTTACACCTGTCTGCGCATCATCAAAATTGCCACGGATTCCTATTACATAGGTATTGTCTCCCTTTTGGGTTACCATCTGTTTTTCCTGCACACTGCTTACTCCATCCTTGGGATAAAAAACTATAATCTTAGTCCCTTCCACATCAGCAAAGCCAGCCAGGGCAGCTTTTCCGGTATCTCCAGATGTAGCTGTAAGTATTACGATTTCATCGGATATCTTATTTTTTCTAGCCGCCGTGGTAAGAAGATGAGGTAATATAGAAAGTGCCATATCCTTAAAGGCAATGGTTGCTCCGTGAAATAGCTCAAGATAATAAAGCTCTCCTACTTTATTAAGAGGAGCTATATCAGGGGTGTCAAACTTGTCGTCATAGGCTTTACTAATGCACTCCTTAATTTCCTCTTCTGTATAATCTGTCAGATAAAGCTTTAGCACCTCATAAGCTAGCTCGAGATAATTCATTTTGGCAAGGTCAGCTATGGGGGTGGTCAGCCTTGGTATAGACTCTGGCACAAATAATCCTCCGTCTGGTGACAATCCCTGAAGAATTGCTTGTGAGGCCGTAACCTTTATACTATTATTTCTTGTACTGTGATACATTAGGTCCATAATCTTTAAATCCCCTTCTTCAATATTCAGTGGTGATAGCTGCAGAAAAAATCCGCCTGTTAGGGCGGATTATATCATATCTTTTTACTAGATTCCAGTATAGTTATCAATTTCATTTATAAAACTCATGATCTCCATGTTTAAAAAGCCATTGAAGATTATTATCAAACCATTTTATACTGCTTTTCCTTGCAAGTCTTCTTGCCATAAAGTATAAAGCTCCCTTGGAATAGTCCTCACCATCCATAGCTCTTTGGACTGCCTCCTTAGTTTCGCTTGTTATCTTTACCTTCCAGAATCTCTTATCGGATATAGGAGAAAACTGATATACTTTCCCATCCTTCTGAAATATAACATCCTCAACATTATCAGGAAACTTCTCATCCTCTATCCGATTGAAGATAACATTGGCAACTAAAATTTTACCGATAATATCCTCTCCGGTTGCTTCAGCTTCAACTATTTGTTCCAGCATCTTTATTTCCTCTTTAGTGAGGGATAATTTATTACTAGATAAATCTTCTGTCGTAAGAGCTGACGCTGAAAAGCTTGAGATTTCCTTTTCATCAATTTCAGTAAACACTTCATTTTTATTCATATGGGCCATCATGAGTCCATATTCCTCATCATTCATGCTATGGCCAAGCAGCCAGTTTGTATCATCAAAATCATCAGATAATGATTCTGATATGGACTGCTGATATTTATCAATAGATTTCTGTATATAGTCCATCCGGTACTCTACCTGATAGCTATTATTCCTGCTATCGGTAGTATCATAGGGGTTATTGATACCCGAATTTTTATCTCTTAGTGAAATCTGGTTTACTTCATCAGACTGTGTGCTCAAACCATTTGCTTTGGATTTAATATTGTATAGTGTATCAGACCCTATAATCAGCAAAAGGAATGACAATACATATGCTGCCATAACCATGTATGTACCATGGCCGAATTCACGCAGCTTTTTCTTTTGAAGAAACGAATTTATGACTGTCATATTAATAATCCTCTTTTCTTTCCGGCTGTCATACTTCTATATGCCGAGTTTCCATATATTGGTTTTTCTGGTAATGCTAACCTGCATTATATGTCCCCTAAAATTTAGTGTCAATAAGAAAAGTGAAAATTCGTTAGATACACCGATGATATATTTCCACCTTTTTCCATCAATGGTCATTAATACTAATATACTTGTATCTTTTACGTAATATTTTGTTTAATTCGTCCAAGTAAATTTTAACAAATTATTAAGATATTATTAATTATTTTATGCTTACCATGGAAATTTATACATATTCTACAGAAATAGTACGGTTTTTGGGCATTTACAAGCCTTTACTACATCTTGTGAATGTAATATTTTGTTAACAATTGGTATTATCTACTGGCATTGCTACAATTAAGATAATTTGATATAGTTTGCTTAGGTATCTTTATAACAAGGGAGATGACTATGTTACCAGGTGTATATTTTGCATGTAAAAAAAGCGGCGAGCCATATTACAGAGCTTCCATTACCTTTCTTGGCAAGCATATCAGTCTAGGAAGCTATTCTACCGAATTAAAAGCTCATAAAGCCTATAAGCTGGCCAGAGGCCTCCTTAACAATCCATCCAAATGGGGTATTGATAATTACCCCTCTTCTTGCCTATTATCCTTCCACAAATGGGTCGTCCTAAACAATGTAAGGGATAATAAGATCTATATTAAGAATCCCATATATATTAAGAAAAGTTACTTCCTATATTATATTGATAGAAACAATATACTTAAATTCGACGTAGAGGATTTGTTTTACTATGCAGGTCATAAGATATTAAGACGTGGAGGCCATCTCTTTACCTCGGAATATGGAATGCAGATAAATCTGATGTCTCGCTATGGCATAAAGAATTATGCTATAGCCGAAAGAGACTTTCGCTTTGTCAACGGTGACGATACAGATTTTCGTTACTCAAATATTGAAATAATCAACAGATATAACGGCGTAACAAAATGCTTAAGAAAGGGCTTGCATATCTATCAAGCAAAGATTCATATTAATGGAGATTATATAATAGGAAGATATGAAAGCGAAGAAGAGGCTGCGATTGCCTATAACAAGGCTGCAGATATAATAAAGGATAAGGGTTTAAAGAAGGTGTATCGATTGAATTATATAGAAGGAATAGATGAGATAGCCTATGCTTCCATTTATCAGCGTATTAGAATATCAAAGAAAATTAAAGACCTTATTGTCTGATTTGTCTCGAATATATTAAATATATTTTAAATTTTCAAAAAGTACTATTCAAAATCTTGATTTGTGTTATAATATTATTATATTTTTTCTTCTTCCGTTTTCATATTTTTGCAGTTTGCGCAAATTGAGCCGCCGATATATGCATACAGAATTCGATACTTATGTACCGAACTGTCGCATTATCGGCGGTTCAATTTATATCGGTTTATAGGGTAGCTCCACTGTAAATACCGTGATTTTCTCCGTACTTGTGGCCCTTATGGATCCTCCATGCAAGGTTATTATACTATGAGCTATGGCAAGTCCTAAGCCACTACCTCCTGTCTCACTGGACCTAGAGGATTCCACCCTGTAAAACCTTGTAAATATCTTGTCTAAATCCTTCTTAGGTATGACTTCTCCGAAGTTGGTGCTGGTGATTGTAATCTTATCCTCCTCTTTGCTAAGGATAATTTCAATTTTCTCGCCCTCTCCTCCATACTTAATAGCATTAGAAATCAAATTTGCGAACGCTCTTGCCAAAAGCCCGCCATCTGCTAGGATTTCAGCGCTACTATGGCTAGAAGTAAATTGGTAATCCAGATGATTCTCTGCAAAGCTTGGATAGAACTCGTCTAGCAGCTGGTTAATAAGCTTGACCATATCCACCTCGCCATAAACCACCTTTACTTCACCAAAATTAAATTTGGTATAGGTAAAAAGATCCTCAATTAGTTTTTCTAGTCGCTTTGATTTGCTATAGGCAATCCCTATGTAATTTCTTCGCACCTCATCTGCTAGCTGCTTTGAGGATACCAAATCTAGATAACCTATAATAGATGTAAGAGGAGTGCGAAGGTCATGGGCGACACTGGTGATTAGCTCATTTTTTGCTTCCTCACTTCGTCTTTCATTCTCCATTATTCTCTGAATATCGTCCGCCATCCTATTAAGCTTATCTGCAATTTGGGCAAACTCGTCCTCGTTATTAATAACCACCCGGTTACTTAGATTACCAAGGGATATCTCATTGATTCCATTGTAAAGCTCCTTTATATATACCACAAATTTTCTTGTAAGAAGCAGAAAATATAATATAAACAAAGCTACACCAGCTGATATATTAAAAGCCGACGCCACTACAGCACCGGCACCGGTAAAGCTCCATAGACCCTTCTGGAATATTAAATAAATACCAATATTAATAACAGCCAGAGACAGCAATGTATAAAGCAGGCTCAAAAGACTGTATAATACAATTTCAAATCTAAAGCTTTTAAATACACTACTCTTCAATCTTATAACCTACTCCCCATACAGTCTTTATAATCCTGGCATCTCTCGAATCCATCTCAATCTTTTCTCTGATTCTCCTGATGTGAACCATGACCGTATTATTAGCATCAAACATTTTCTCGTTCCATACCCTCTCAAATATCTCGTCGGTTGAAAACACTCTACCCACATTGCCTGCAAGAAGATAAAGTATATCAAATTCAATCGGTGTCAATTTGACATCCTTACCGTAAGCAATTACCTTATGGGTGTCTTTATTTATAATCAAATGGTCCAGAACAATTTCACTATCCTGCTTCATACCATGTGAATTAGGATTGAGCTTAGTATATCTTCTAAGCTGAGATTTTACTCGGGCGGTAAGCTCCAGGGGATTAAAAGGCTTAGTTACATAGTCATCTGCTCCGGTTCCCAGTCCGATTATCTTATCCAAATCGGTAGATCTTGCACTTAATATTATAATAGGAACCGTATTTGTCTCACGGATTTTACCACATAGGGTTAAGCCGTCCATACCGGGCATCATAATATCAAGAATAACTAGCTTAATATTCTCCTTCTCAAGATATATAAGGCCTTCCCTAGCACTATTGGCCTTAAGCACCCTGTATCCTTCACTGACCAGATGAATTTCAACTAAATCAGCAATTTCCTTATCATCATCTATTACAAGTATATTTATCTGCTTCACTTGTCTTCCTCCTTAATAAACAAGAATATAACACTACTTACAAGGGAGGAATTTACTCCTCTCAAACCATTACCTATTAGCTTTCTTTGTTTATTGTTATTTTACAATAGTAGTAAATTTTCCAATGCTTCCTCATTTACTTTTATCATTTTCCATGTTAGAATACCTAATGTGAGTAGCACAGATGGTCGCACCTTTATAAGGTGAGGAAAGTCCGGGCTTCATAGGGCAGGGTGCCGGATAACATCCGGTGGAGGCGACTCCGAGGCTAGTGCAACAGAAATATACCGCCATGGTAAGGTCTTCCTTACTGTGGTAAGGATGGAAAGGTGGTTTAAGAGACCACCGCCCTTGCGGTAACGGAAGGGGCAGATGTAAACCCCACCCGAAGCAAAGCCAGACAGAAAGCTATACGGTTGCCCGCCGTGCTTTCGGGTAGGCTGCGTAGTATCTGTGAAAGCGGATACTGGAGCCGTATGGTGACATACGGTCAAGATAGATGACCATCCAAGACAGAACCCGGCTTATCGTGCTGCTCATACCTTAAAACAGCTACCTCCTACGAATTCCTTTAATATAGAGTTTTTAGGAACTGCATCAGAGGGAGCTCCTATAAAATAATCCAAAAACTTTAATAGTCTTTTTGCCTCTACATATTCTTCACTATCTCTATCTACCCCAAATAATATAGGCTCAGCATAGAGCTTTAGTACAGCCAGCTCGTATATTAAGGCCGAGTTGAACATTATATCAGCATCCTCCTGGAAGGGGAAGATGTTCTCCTCCTCGCCTCTTCTTACAGAAGGCCACATGGCTATAGTCGCCTGGGCAGATGTTCCTCTTGTTCTTGCATCCCGGACCATTCTTCGAAGGAGTCTTCCATCTGTAGTTGGAATCCTGTTATGCTCATCAATATTGAGTTGTGTCAGAGCAGAAATATAAATTTTATATTTGCTTTCTCTAGGAAGAGTATAGGATAGGGCATCATTTAATCCATGGATACCCTCTATAACCAAAATACCATCCTTACCTATACATAAAGGGTCATTCTTATAAGCTCTCATACCTGTAACAAAATTATATGTGGGTAAATCCACTTCTTTGCCTTCCAATAGATCAGTCATATCCTTGTTGAACTGCTCTAAATCAATGGCTTGCAGACTTTCAAAATTAAAATTTCCGTACTCATCCTTCGGTGTCTTTTCCCTATTTACAAAATAATTATCTACTGCTATAGGATAAGGCTTAAGCCCGTGAGCCTTTAGCTGAATCGTAAGCCTATGGGAAAATGTAGTCTTTCCCGATGACGACGGACCTGCAATCATTATTAGTTTTCTGTCCCTTGCCTGCTTTATAGCTTCAGCAATATCACTTATCTTTTTCTCCATAAGAGCTTCCTGTACTAATATCAAATCATTAAGCTTCCCTTGGGAAATAAGATCATTTAGAGCTCCTACATTTTCAACCTCCATCATCCTTGCCCATAGGTTCGATTCTCTTAAAGTGATATATAGCTTATTCTTTGGTATAAACGGTTCTACACTTGTAGGCTTTTTCATTCTAGGCATGATAAGTACGAATCCATCCTCATAAAGCGACAGATCAAAATACTTTAACATACCTGTGCTTGGTGGCATATATCCATAATAGTAATCCTCAAACCCATCTAGGTTATATATATTGGCCTTGGATACCCGACGATATTTAAAGAGCTTTTCCTTATCATACATCTTATAGCGTGCAAATAACTCGATTGCATCATCCGTTCCAATACTACGCTTATTAAACAGAAGATCCTTATCTACAAGCTGTATCATCTTAGATTTTACCGCATCCAGCTTTTCCTTTGTAAGTTCTACTGAACCTTCATAATCAAAATACAGACTGTTGCCTAAGGAGTATTCCACAGAAACCTTTTTTATGTTCTCACTACCAAATTCCGCATAAAAGGCTTTTAGTAGCACAAGAACCATGCCTCTGGAATAAGTCTTGTGACCTGCATTCTCTGCTGTGGTTACAAACTGGACGGTACAATCCTTCTCTATAGTCTTAAACAACTCTCTTAGCTTGCCATTAATAAAGGCAAGGATAATATCGTATTCATAATCCTTCTGGTATTCTTTCGCAATATCAAGTAGTCTGGTTCCAATCGGATACTTCTTGACAGAATCATTAATAATTACTTTTACATTTTGTTTTGTATTCATCATACACCTCTGCCTTCCTTGTAATAGCTGATAGCATAATCAATCAGCCCCATCAAATCAAGAATCTCAGTCTGCCTTTGTATGGATTGCTTTGTAGGCAGAGTAATTAATTCCTGATATATGTTCTTATATAGCTGCCTCTCTGTTTGAAGATGCTCCAATAAAACCGGATTTCTTTCCTCAAGAAGAATTCTGCCAAAATAAATATGCTCAGGCTTTAGAAGCTGATAATCCTTATCATGTAAATTTTCCGAGCATGGTTTTAGCTTCATTATAACATAATATTTGCCATCTTCCTTCAGCATATTCTCTTTTATAATCACATAACCCAACTCTTTTAATGTTTTTCTGACCAGATATGTTTCTGATTGAGGTTGAAGCACCAGCTCTTTAGCTGCTGATACTATCTTCATACGACTTGTCAGAATCTGAAGTGTCAATCTTCCACCCATACCTGCGATTAGTATAGTGTCAACCTCTCCCGGATTAAGCATCTTCAGGCCATCGGATTTTCTGATTGAAACCTTATCCTCCACACCGTACTTTTCTACATTCTCCTTAGCTCTATCTAAAGGCCCCTGATTTATATCCATAGCTACAACATAGGGTGATAATCTATTAATCAGTAAATATATCGCGGTGTATGCATGGTCACATCCAATATCTGCAACCCGGTTACCCGGTGTTACCATTTCTGCCACTTGCTGAAGTCTCCTTGAAATCTGCATCGTCTATCTCCATTTAACTTTTTTGTTATTTTACCACATTGTGTATTTATTAGCTATAGAATACTAA
>JAAYJU010000198.1 GCA_012522735.1 Clostridiales bacterium
AGCATAATATCAAATATAGCCAGGTCAGGCTTTTCGTCCTTCATATCCTCTAAGGCCGGCTCGGCCGATTCGTAAGCTTTAATCTTATAGCCAAAGCCCTCTAAAGCAATTCTTATTAGCTCTCTTATACTTTCATCATCTTCAATTACATAAATATATCCCATAATAATCTCCCTATCCATGCATCCTATATTCTAAGCGCATTGGAGCATCCTTGGCATCTCTTTCATTGGTTATAATAATCTAATATTATTCACTGTTCCAGTCTCATGAAATTCGGTCCACTCGCACATATTAACAACATGATCGCCTATACGTACAAAATATTTTGCAATCATTAAGATGTCCATACATTGATCCACCTGCCCTGAGGATGTCTTTAGTATATTGGCAACCTCTAGCTTGACCTTATCAAATAGTTCATCTACTATGTCGTCTCGCTTCATAATTTCTCTAGCCATTTCCACATTCAATGTTGTAAAGGCGGTAACAGCATCACGAACCATATCCTTTGTAGCATTTCCCATCTCGGGGATATGCTTTATAAGGTCATATATGTGCTCTCTCTTCTCTCGAAGAATAAGTTCTGCTATATCGGCAGCATGGTCACCTATGCGCTCCATATCCGTAACAACCTTAAGAGCTGTTGTAACAATTCTTAAATCTCTGGCAACTGGCTGTTGCTTAATAATCAAAGATAAGCATCTGGCTTCTATAGCCTTTTCAATGTCATTTACTATTCTATCTCCCTGTATAATATCTCTCGCTAATGCCTCATCCTGATTTTCAAAGGCAATCATAATCTTCTCTATAGCAGCTTCTATTAAACGAGCCATTTCATGTAAATCCTCTTTTAATAACCTTAACTCAGCATCAAAGCTTAATCTTGCAGCCATATTATACCTCCTTTTTCATTATAATTTCTATACTTATTAATGTCAAATAGATGCATCAACCGAATCTACCTGTTATATAATCTTCTGTCCTTTTATCCACAGGTCTTGTAAATAATGTATCCGTTGTAGCAAACTCTATAACCTCTCCAACAAGGAAAAATGCTGTATAATCTGAAATCCTCGCTGCCTGCTGCATATTATGAGTAACTATGGCTACAGTATAGCTTTTCTTCAGTTCCGTCATCAATTCCTCTATCTTAAGAGTGGAAATAGGGTCTAGGGCAGAAGTAGGTTCATCCATTAGTAATACCTCTGGCTCTACAGCCAAGGCTCTTGCGATACATAGTCTTTGCTGCTGTCCTCCCGATAATCCTAATGCTGGTTTCTTTAATCTATCCTTTACTTCGTCAAAGAGAGCCGATCCTATTAAGCTTTTTTCTACTATTTCATCTAATTTTGATTTGCTCTTTATCCCATGAATCCTTGGCCCATAAGCTACATTATCGTATATTGACATAGGAAAAGGGTTTGGCTGTTGAAAAACCATTCCTATTTTCTTACGAAGTAGCGTGGTATCTACACGGGGGTCATATATATTCTCTCCATCCAAAATAACTTCTCCGGTTACCACTACATTGGATATCAAATCATTCATCCTATTTATTGTTCTAAGAAATGTGGATTTTCCACATCCTGAAGGCCCTATAAATGCAGTGATTGCATTTTCCTTGATGTTCATGGTAACAGACTTTAATGCATGGTTTGTACCATAATGTAAATTAAGATCCTTAGTACTTATCTTATCCTTCAAATATTTTTCCTCCATTTTAGCTTTTTCTATCCACATTGAGCTTCCTTGATAAGTATTTTGTCAACAAATTAATGGATAATACAATTATCAGCAGCACAAAGGCTACTCCAAAGGCTGTATCATACTTTGCTTTCTCCATACTTAAATACAATTCTATGGTAAGCGTACCTCCCGGCTGTAATATTTTTTTGAATAATCCTTCGCCATATTTACCAAACTTAGGTAGCAGATATCCGCTTCCTGATGTGAATAACAGTGCCGCCGATTCCCCCACAATACGTCCGATAGACAATATTATTCCTGTAATAATTCCAGGCATGGCTGATGGAAGCAAAATAGTACGTATCATATACCATTTAGTTGCACCAATTCCCAATGCCCCACTCCTGTAGCTATCCGGAACTGTCTTAAGCGCCTCCTGCGTGTTTCTTGTAATGAGTGGTAAAATAATTAATGTTAGGGTTAATGACCCTGTAAGTATCGAATATCCCAGCCCTAAGGTAACTCCGAAAAACACGTATCCAAATAAACCAAATACAATGGATGGTATTCCGGCCAATGTTTCTGTTGTAAATTCTATTAATTTTATCAGTTTTCCTGGCTTAGCATATTCGTTCAAGTATATGGCTGACCCTACTCCAAAGGGTATAGCTATTATAAGTGTAATAAGAATTATATATAATGTATTGACAATATTACCTGCGATACCAACCGTTTGCTTAATTGCACTCGGTACTGTCGTCAGAAAATCCCAGCTTATAGAAGATATTCCTCTATATCCTACATATCCTACAATTCCCACTAAGAGAATTATTGATAAAGAGGCGCAGAGGTATATCAAAGTATGAACCAATTTATCCATTGGTCTTGCTTTTTTGTGATAAAGGCTGATATTATTTTGCATCATCATTTCCTCCCTTCATCACCTTGTTCAATATTAGGTTTATCACAACTATAAATATAAATAGTATTAATCCTATGGTAAACAATACTCTTTTATGGGTATCTGTTGCATATGACATTTCAGATACAACCGCCGTTGTAAGAAAACGAACAGAGTTAAATGGTAATGGGATGTTCGCTCCGTTTCCGGCAACAAGACTAATAGCCATTGCCTCGCCTATTGCGCGGCCTACTCCCAGAACAATTGCTGTTACAATTCCCGATTTTGCCGCGGGTAGTATAACCTTAAAAATCGTTTGAATATGAGTCGCTCCCAATGCCAAGGACGTATGCTTATAATCCTTTTGTACGGCTCTAATGGCTGATTCACTTATATTAATAACCGTCGGTAGTATCATTATAGCTAAAACAATAACCGCCGATAGCAAATTAGATCCGCCTGTAAATTGATGATCCGGCGAATCCTTAAATACAGCTAACTCTAATTTATACATTAATGGATTTAATATCAATACACCCAATAATCCATAGATTACCGAAGGTATGCCAGCAAGTAGCTCTACTGCGGGCTTTACAATTGCAGCTAGCGGCTTTGGTGCTGTTTCAGCCAAAAAAACCGCTGTCATTACGCCGATAGGAACACCAATTAAAATCGCCATTAGGGTTCCTACAATAGAGGTTAATATAACATATAATATACCAAAGGATGGGTTGGCTACATTAGGTTTCCATACCGTCCCAAATATTATTTCTTTTAATCCAACCTCAAATATGGCCGGGGTACCGCTGATTATCATATATATAGAAATTGAGTACACAGCCAGCAC
>JAAYJU010000199.1 GCA_012522735.1 Clostridiales bacterium
TAGAAAAAACCTACACATTTCCTGTTGCTGAAGGTACAGACACAAAGAATAAATCTGTGATTGATCTTGTATTTGCAGTAGACGATATAAAGGAAATGGGAATGGAAGGCTATATGAGCTTAAATCTTGCAGTGGCGCTAATGAATTTAGAGAGCTCTGATTTGAAGAAGGCAATGATAGAGAGTCAGATAGCAGAATCCTATTTGATGCAATTGGACCTAACGACATTCCAGCCCACCGTACATTTTATAGCCATGAATGCTAATCCTAATAAGGCTAAGGATTTTTATGATCTGGTTATGGCTAAGATGAATGATGCAGTCAAAAAAGGGTTAGATACAAATTTAGTCAAATCCTCACTTAGATCCATGGAGTTTGAAGAGGCAATCGGTAGTGGAAGTGCTGTTAACGAATTATTACTGTCTAGCCTATTCGATAATATTCTGGATAATCCAATGGAAGACTATTTAAGCTATATTAAAATCATAGCAGATAAACTGGATGAGAAGGTGTTGGAAAGCACTATAAAAGAGCAATTATTGAACAATAAAACTGTAGCTCTTACCGTGACAGAGCCAGAGGCCGGCCTACTTGAGAAAAACCAGATGGCTTTGTACCAGAAGCTATCTGAGAAAAAGTCAAGTATGTCAAAGGCTGATATTGAGGCACTGGTTAAGAAGTCAGCGGATTTTAATGCATGGAATAATGAGTCTACTTCAGAGGAAGTCTTAAAGTCATTAAGAGCAGTAGAGCTAAAGGACATATCAATTGAAATGAAAAATCGTGAGATTAATGAAGATACGATTGATGGTGTAAAGCTTATGAGCACCATAGCTGACGTGGATGAAATCAGTAATATTCAATTAAATTTTGACTTAAGCTGTCTTACCATGGAAGAGCTCTCATATCTAAAGTTCTACATAGACATGATTAATTATGGTATGGATACTAAGAATCGAACAGAAATGCAAGTAATGAATGATACTACATACTTGCTATATGGTATGTCATCTGCAATTGAAGCTGTTTCTGACAACGAGGAGGATACAGATGCACATCCAATATTAAAAGTAAACTATTATAGCTTTAAGGATGAGTATAGAAAGACCTTCGATTTAGTATATGACATCCTATTACAGTCAGACATAGATAAAATCTCAACATATGGGAAGAGAACTATAGCAAATATAAAAGCTAATTATGAACTGCAATTTTCAGAGCCAATTGGTCTGGCGCAATATCGTGGCCTAGCATATACAAGTGCAAAATATCAGATAATTAACTATCTTAATGGCTTGGATTATTATAATTTTATTGAATCATTAGGGAATAAGATTACCTCTAATCCTGCAGATGTGATTTTTAATCTTAAGGTAATACGTGCCAAGGTATTTAATAAACCCAATATGCAGGTATTATATGCAGGTGATTCTGAGGCTCTTGATAAATTTAAAGCTACTATGCCTGATTTCGCCGACAAATTAAGTGGCCTTAGCTTTTCGGATAAGGAATATATTCTACCAAGGCCTGCTAAAAGAGAAGCTTTGATTATTAACTCACCTGTTCAATATCTGGTCGTGAATGCAAGCTTAACAGAAAATGAGGTTCCTATGAGTCATAAGGGTATTGTTATTAGCACAGTATTAAACAACCTTCTGCTTACCCCGGAAATCCGCTTAAGGGGTGGAGCTTATGGTGTAGGAGCTACATTCATGGATAATAATTATCTGGTATATACCTATAGGGATAGCAACTTTATGAATTCACTAAATGTAATTGCTGCTAGCGGTGAATTTCTTAATACAATTATTCCTTATATGACAGACGAAATGGTAGAAAGCTATGTAATGTCACTGTTCGGTTCTGTGAATCAAAGTAGTGGCGAAATAAATGATGCCATGGAAGTTCTAATAGATAATTACAATGGTACATCTATACAAGATAGAATAGATATGCTTGAGGAAATAAAAAGTACCAGAGTATTGGATTTTGGAGAATATGCTAATTATATGACAAAATTAAATGAGAATCTCAATTATATTGTCATAGCCTCTCCAAGTGAAATTGAAAAGAATAAAGATCTTTTTGATGATGTAATTTCACTAGACTAAGACATATTATATCGTAAGATATCGCATAGCTATAGAGTGGCATATAGGTATCAGGTGTTAATCCTATACCTATATGCCACTTATCTATCATCAAATGTAACTTTATGTTAAAATGTGGTTGATACTTCTTATAAATTGATATAAAATATGTTTACATTACGCATTAATAGGGTTTTTAGGGGAGAAAAATGAAGGAATTACTTATAAAACGTAAATCAAAGTTCATACAATATCTATTTGCATGCTTCTTGTTCATGGTGGATCATTTCGTTGAAATGGGACTATTTGCGTTGATTTTTGGTGCAATTGAAAAGGGTGATATTGATAATTATAAGAGAGTTGTTATCATAACCATCGTATTCGTTATATATGCACCGATTAATTATCTGGTCTCGAGGCTACTGCGAATTCGCTATATGAGGGATACCATTTTGGATGTCCGTAAGCAGGCATTTGATAAAATCATCAATATGCCCTTTAAGCAGTATTCACAAAAGTCTAAGGAAGTATATATATCAAATCTTATTAACGATGTTAACAATTTTGAGAATAAATTTTTTATTACCCTGCTTAATTATATTGTAAATATTGGGATGTTTGTTGTTTCGCTTGTATTTCTATTTGTATTTGACCTTAAGCTAGCAGCCGGAATGCTCTTATTTTCAGTGGTTTTATATTTACTGGCAAGTCTATTCACCAAGAAAACTACTGCACTTGAGCAGGAGATATCAAATAAGAGTGAAGCCTTTACCACTGATTTGTCCAATACCTTTAACGGTCTTGAAATTCTAAAGCTTAATAATATCGAGGATAAGTTTTTAAAGAAGAGTGTAGTATCCATTAACCGTTTGGAGAGAAGAAAATATATTGCAAGTGTGTTTAGCCACATGCAAAAAGATGTTATCTATACAATGGCTTTTGTAGTATCGATATCTGTATTGATATATCTGGGTTATAGACTACAAGATGGAATGGACATAGGAAGGGCTACATTCATATATATACTTGCTTCCTCTATAAGTACCTATCTGATTAGGGCATTCCCCTTATGGAACCAGATAAAGGCATCTATGTCAATCTATGATAAAATTGCCAAGCCAGAGGAGACTACCATTAATATAGGTATGGGTACAAAGAGTTTCAAATTTGATGATAAGATTGAGCTCTTAGGTGTAAGCTTTGCATTTGATAAGAAGGAAATAATAAAGGATGCTTCGTTTACTATAGAAAAGGGCAAAAAATATCTTATTAAGGGCGTAAGTGGGGCAGGAAAGACAACCCTAATGAATCTGATGGCCATGATACATGATGATTTTGAAGGCAAAATTATCGTGGATGGAGAGGACTATCGTGATATATCGGAAAAGTCCTTCCATGATAAGGTTGCCTTTATATATCAGGATGTCTTCTTATTTGAAGATACGATTAGGAATAATATAACCCTGTATAAGGATATATCCGATGAGCAGATAGATTATGCTATAAAGGTAAGCGGGCTTGAACCAATTCTTGAGGAAAAAGAAGATGGTATTCATGAAAGGCTCACTGAGAACGGCAAGAATCTGTCCGGTGGGCAAAGACAAAGGATATCCATAGCCAGGGCTATAGCCAAAGATTCTGAGATTTTATTCATAGATGAGGGCACCTCAAGTCTTAATGAAGAGCTTGGAAGAGAAATTGAAAAGACATTCTTAGAACTGAAAAGTACGGTAATTGCCATAAGCCACAGATACTATGAAGGGGTTACAGAAAATTATGATTATGTAATTGAGCTGAAGAACGGTGAGGTTTGTAAATTCCCAGCTAAGGATTATTTTGAAGAGGTGATTACATGTTAAAGAAATATTTTAAAATAATCCCATATTTATTACTTGCTTTGATAGTTACGGGAATAAATGCTTTCTTGGATGGGCTTGTAAACATCCGTATAATGGAGATGCTTGACCTAGCTATTGCTGGTAGGATGGATGCTATGAAGCAAGGGATTCCGCAGCTACTTATTATGGCTTTTCTTTTGGTTCCTTTGGGAATTTTAGTGGGAATAACCAGCAGCTTTTATAAAAGAAAGGCTAATACTGCCATAAAGAAATACTATTTGAAAAAGGTGTTTGCCAAAAACATTGCTGAATTCCAGAAGGATAACAATGCTAAATACCTATCCTCTATGACAAACGATTTTAATGTATTAGAGATGAATCTAATAAACGGAGTATTTGCTATATTTGAAGGGATTATGACATTTATAGTTGGTATATGGCTACTGTCAACTATAGATCCTAAAATGCTTATATTGGCTTTCTTGCTTATAGCAGTCAATCTTCTCATATCTATACTAAGCTCAAAGCCTATAAAGAAAGCAAATAAGGAAAGAAGCGATCTATTTGACAACTATACATCCTATATCAAGGAGATTCTTTCTGCCTTCCACATAGTTAAGAATTATAATCTGCAAAAGAGAGTAACAGACGATTATAATAAGAAAAGTGAGGAGATTCAACAAAAGGGTTTCATTATTGAAAGGATGTTTTCCTTTATTGTCAGCACCCAAAATATGTTTATGAGAGGCTCAATGTTTGGTGTAATTACAGTAGTTGGATATTTTGCGGCAATCGGTAAGGTGTCTACCGGAGGGTTATTACTTGTTGTCTCAGGGATTCAGAGGATGACCTGGCCACTCTTTAATACAAGTGAGTATCTACCCAAGTTATTTACATCCAGTGATTTGATTCGTAAGATGGAAAAGGCTTTAGAGAACTCAAATACTTATGTGGAGACTGTGGACCTATCAGAGTTTCAAGATGAGATTGTATTATCTGATGTGGAATTTTCCTATGAGGACTCGGAGCAGATAATATTATCAGATATTAATCTAAGGGTAAAAAAGAATGGTAAATATCTAGTTGTAGGGCCAAGCGGAGGAGGGAAATCTACACTCCTAAAGCTCTTTCGTAAGTATTTTAATCCTACAGGAGGTACGATTACCATTAACGGATATAATCTAAAGGATGTAAAAACCGATCAATATTATAGGTTGATAGGAAATATTGAGCAGCAGGTATTTATATTTGAGGATACTATACGCAACAATCTTACTCTGTATAAGGAGTACAGTGATGAGGAGATTAATAAGGCCATAAATGACTCCGGCTTAACTGACTTTATAAGCCAGCTGCCGGATGGACTTGATACTATAATATATGACAATGGTAAAAACATCTCAGGCGGTGAAAGAAGCAGACTGGTAATAGCCAGAGCATTACTTAGTAAAGCAAGTATACTGCTTATGGACGAGGCCTTTGCCTCCCTAGATATGGAAAGGGCAAGAGAGATAGAGAAAACAATACTTAACCTTAAGGATATGACAGTAATCAATGTCAGCCATATAATATTCAATGATACAAAGCATCTATACGATAGAGTCATCACAGTCAAAAAGACAATTTACTGATAGTAAATATAGTTTGAATCTACTATCTTTTCAAACGATATTGTTTGATTAATTGCTTTATATTGTTTATAAATTGCCAATCCTATATAATATGCACATAAGAAACACTGTTATCTTATATGGAGGAGGTAAAATAGTATGAAGTTAAGAAGAATTATGGTTTTAATTCTAGCAGTTTCAACAATGTTTGCTTTGGTAGCCTGTAAAGGTAATCAAGCAGAAGAGACTGATAAGAAGGATGACAAGCCTGTAGCAACAAAAGCACCTGAGGCTACTGATGACAAGGAAGATGAGCCTGTAGTGGAAGTAGCCCCTGAACCTGTAACCTTGAGAATGGCTTGGTGGGGTTCTCAAGCAAGACATGACAAGACCATTGCTGTAATTGAAATGTACCAAGAACTAAACCCTCATGTTACTATCCAGTATGAATTCTTGGATTTTGACGGATATTTTCAAAAGCTAAATACCCTGGTAGCCTCAGATGACTGCTGGGATATAATGCAGATGGGTGGTAACTTCCCCGCATACCTATCAAAAATTTACCCCTTGAATGACTTAATTGCAGACGGAACAATTGACACCTCAAATACCACAGACGCTTTCTTAAAGACAACAAGATATAACGGTATACAGGTTGGCGTTTCAAACGGTGTTAATACATATGGTGTAGCCTATGATCCTGCATTATTTGCAGAGGCAGGCATCCCTGAGCCTCAGGAAGGCTGGACATGGGATGAATATGCCGAGATATGTAATACCTTTAAAGAAAAGCTAGATATATACGGAAGCTCTAAATTTGATGATTTTGCTGCAGGCTGTGGATCAGGAATTCCACAGTATGGCTTAGATTACAATTTCTATGCAACTACCAATGATGATTTAGGATTCGATGATTATACCTTATTAGTCGACTATATACAGATGAGAGCAGACCTTACCGCATCCGGTGGATATCCTGATCCTGGTGCAATTGCTGAGATTAAGGATATTGAAGGAGATTTCCTTGTAACCGGTGAGGCTGCCATGACTTGGGTTGCATCTAATCAGTTTATCGCTTTATCAGAGGCGGCTGGAAGAGAATTAAAGCTGGTTCCTATGCCCAGAAGAACAAAGGATGGCCCTGCTGGATCAGCTATCCAATCTTCACAGATGTTTTCTATCTCCACGGATTCCAAGAACCCTGTAGAAGCAGCTAAATTCCTTAGCTTTTTCTGGGGTGATGCAGAGGCTAACAAGATACTGGCAAATGAGCGTGGAATGTCCATATTCAATAACGTAATAAAAGCTCTTGAGCCTGATTTAACACCTGAACAGATTAAGGTAAATGAGTTTGTTAACCTAATCGGAAGCTATGAGGTTGGTGAGACTAATCCAATAAGCCCCGCACCTTCACAGGAAATTCAGGATTACTATAAGCTTATTATTGAAAAGGTTATATATGGCGAGATGACAGCAGATCAGGCAGCAAAGGATTATTATGATTTTGCTAAATCTAAGTTCGATTAGATTAGGCTCAAATTATATGAACTAATAAATTGATGCATATTAGAACTCTTATGCTATTGCCTTAAGTAGTATAAGAGTTCTAATTGTAAGATAAGGACAGGTCAGTATCAAATGTAATTTGACTATAAGGAGGCTCAGAGATGATGAAAAAGGGTAAGAGCTCTGACAGCAAACAGGTACTAAAGGTAAGGAGATTTATTTATAATGAGACTACAGCGGGATATATATTTGCCCTACCATTTATTATTGGATTTTTGGGATTTACTATAGTACCCATAGTATCATCTTTCTATTATTCATTTACTGATTATAGTCTGATTGATAAAAAATCATGGGTAGGTCTAGATAATTATGTCAAGCTTATGGGTGATAAGAGGTTCTGGAATTCTGTATATGTAACATTCAAATATGTTATTACCTCAGTACCTTTAAAGCTAATATTTGCATTATTTATAGCTATGATTATGACACGAAAAACCAGATTAACTGGATTTTATCGTTCCTTATATTATGTTCCTTCATTAATTGGTGGTTCTATAGCCGTAACACTGGTATGGAAGGAGCTCTTCTCTAGAAGAGGATTGATTAACCAGATGCTAGGTATGCTTGGAATAGACAGGGTATCATGGTTTGGTGACCAAAGGATGGCTCTAATTCCCTTAATTCTTCTGACGGTATGGCAATTTGGCTCCTCTATGATTATATTTGCAGCCGGTCTTAAACAGATTCCTACTACATATTATGAAGCGGCAAAAATTGACGGTGCAAACCGTATAAAATCCTTCTTCAAAATAACCTTGCCCTGCTTGTCTCCGGTTATTCTCTATAATTTGGTGATGCAGACTATTTCTGCATTTATGACATTTACACAGGCATTTGTAATAACCAGTGGCGGGCCAAATGATGCTACTAATTTCTATGCTCTCTACATGTATAACAATGCCTTTACCTATCGCAACATGGGATATGCCTCTGCAATGTCATGGATTATGCTGGTGGTTATAAGCATAGTTACACTAGTAATATTTAAATCATCAAAGTATTGGGTATTTAGTGAAGCGGATAAATAAGGGGGAAATTCTCCGTTATATTAGTGAAAAGTTTATTTTGTGGAAGGAGAATAGAGAATAGCATGAATCCAAAAAGGAAAAAAAGAATAGCAAGGGTTATATATCATGTGCTTGTCTTGATAGGCGGGTTCATTATGGTCTATCCGGTACTATGGATGATAACAGGATCCTTAAAAAATAATACGGAGATACTCAACGGTGCTCTCAGTCTCATACCACCGAACTGGAGATGGGACAACTTCGTAAGAGGCTGGAAGGGCTTCGGTGGTGTTACCTTTGCAACATTTTTTAGAAACTCATTTATGATAACGATTATTTCAACCTTTGCTACGGTTATTAGCTCAGCATGTATTGCATATTCCTTTGCTAGGCTAAGATATCGTGGAAGAAAATTTATGTTTACAATGATGATTATGACTATGCTATTGCCGGGACAGGTACTTTTAATCCCGACATATATAATATATAATAAGCTTGGACTTGTACCATCTGTTATACCCTTGATATTACCACATTTTTTAGGTCAGGCATTTTTCATATACCAGATGATGCAGTTTATGGCTGGAATTCCAAGAGAGCTTGATGAGGCAGCATTTGTGGATGGTTGTAGCAGATACAGCATATTTACCCGTATAATCATTCCCTTGCTAAAGCCTTCCATTATAACCACAGTAATTATACAGTTCTACTGGAAATGGGATGATTTTCAGGGGCCGCTGGTATATCTGAGTCAGCCGACCTCCTATACGGTATCAATAGCACTAAAGCTATTCGCAGATTCAACATCTACAACCGATTATGGTGCCATGTTTTCAATGTCAACCCTATCATTAATTCCGGTATTTTTAATATTTCTCTTTTTTAATAGGTATTTAACAGAGGGAATCAGCACGAGTGGGCTGAAGGGTTAGAAGAATGTATAGGTAGTAAATCTTAGATTTAGAAAGGTATAGCTATGGCAATCGATAGATATAAGCTTCTTAATAGACATAATCCTTTAATAGATAAAATAGATTATAAAGCTCCTTTGAGTATAGGTAATGGCAATTTTGCCTTTACTGTAGATGCTACCGGACTGCAGACCCTATATGATGAATATAAAGAGAAGCTTACGCCCTTATGTACTATGAGTCAGTGGGGATGGCACACTAGGCCAGTAAGTAGTACAAGATATGACTATAATATGGATGATTTAGAAATGACAGAGTATACTTATTCTGACAGAAAAGTTACCTATGCCGTGGACTGTAAAGAGGGAAATGAAGATGTATACTATTGGCTAAGAAAGAATCCTCATAAATTTAATCTGGGAAGACTGGGCTTTCTTTATAGACATGAAAGAATAAAGGCAGAGGACATCTATGATATTAAACAGACTCTTAACCTATATGAGGGTATTATTGAAAGCAGCTTTAGGCTTCAAGGTGTTTTATGCAAGGTTAAAACCCTTTGCCATTTTGATAGGGATACAATAGCCATCGAAGTAGAATCAGAGCTTCTTACAGAGGGCCTCTTATCTGTCATGCTCTTATTCCCTTACGGTTCAGATGATATTTCGGGCTCTGATTGGGACTATAGCTTGGGACATACAAGTAAGGTAATAAACAATGATGATAATCAAGTGTTTATAGAGAGATGCATGGATAAGACCAAATATTATTCTTGTATTAGATTTGATAATAAAGCTCATTTCTATCAGAAGGCAGAGCATGATTTTAGGATAGAGTCCATTGAGAACAATAAGATGGCCTTTACACTTACCTATTGCTTTAATATGAAGGATGATCCGGAGACATATCCTTGTAGCAGCTATGAGATTCCCAATGTGACGCAGACCTATGAAAGTAGCCTAAATGGATGGAAAGCCTTCTGGGAGACCACAGGTATAGTTAAGCTAAATAGCTCAAGCGATAAGAGAGCATTTGATTTGGAGCGTAGAATCCTTCTATCACTCTATCAATTAAGAATAAATTGCTGCGGACTGATGCCGCCCCAGGAGACAGGACTCTTTTGCAATAGTTGGCATGGAAAATTCCATTTAGAGATGTATCTTTGGCATCAGGCGTATTTACCCTTGTGGAATCAGACGGAGCTTATGAAGCCATCAATAGATTGGTATCTGTCGATTCTTCCAAGAGCAAAAGAAAATGCCAGGAGGAACGGGTTTCGCGGTGCAAAATGGCCAAAGCAGGTAGCATATGATGGAATTGACAGTCCGTCGCCTATAGCAACCCTATTAATCTGGCAACAGCCCCACCTTATATATATGTTAGAGTTGGCTTATCAGAGTAGAAGGGGAGACAGGATATTTAGCGTAAAATTATTAGAGGACTATTGGATTCTCATAAAGGAAACAGCGGATTACATGGTGGATTTGGCTGTGTATAATCAAGAGACAGGAAAGTATGACCTTCTTCCTCCTCTAATTCCTGCACAGGAGGCTCATGACCCCAGTAACACCCTTAACCCTGTGTTTGAGCTAGAATACTGGAGATTTACTCTTTTATTGGCTGTATCATGGGCCAAGAGATTAGATAAGGAGCCTGATGCTGAAAAATGGTTACAGGTAGCTAATAATATGGCTACACCTCCGATTAAGGATGGATTATATCTTGCACATGAAAATTGTCCAACAACATATGAGGAATTTAATGTGGATCACCCTATAATGACAGCTATATATGGACTTATATATAGCGATAGAATCGATAAGGGTATAATGACAAGCACCATAGATAAAATTATGTCATGCTGGGAGTTTGACTCTACCTGGGGCTGGGACTATGCTATGATGGCTATGGCGGCCACCAGACTGGGAATGCCTGAGCTTGCTCTAGAGCTTCTATTAATGGATACTGCAAATAACAATTATGGTATGAATGGTCACAACATTCAAATAAGGAGAGAGGATCTTCCAGTATATTTGCCCGGAAACGGATCGCTTCTTTTGGCCGTGGCTATGATGACGGCAGGCCTTTCTGGTTGCGATAAGCCGTCCCCTGGTTTTCCTAAGGATGGAGGATGGAATGTGGAATATGAGAATATTGCACCCTTTCCATATTGAGAATAGATATGAAGATATAAAGATTTTGATTCGCAGAAATGGAGGACTGATATCATGGAAAATATAATATTTCGTGATACGATCGGCCAAATCATGGTTGAACGAATCGAGCGTGATTATGATTTTAATATGGTACAAAAGCATTTTCATAATGAATATGAGATATATTATCTCTTAAGTGGAGAACGGTATTATTTTATTGAACAGAAGATATACCATGTTAAAAAAGGAAGTCTTGTATTCATAGATCGCAATCAGATACATAAGACAGTAGGAGTTAATTCCAACTATCATGATAGGATACTTATTCTTATATCAGCTGATGAGATTGACCCGCTATTAAATCTTTGTGATAATATTGAGTTATCCTCGTTCTTTTCTAAGAATTTTGGCATCATAGATTTGAATGAAGCTGGACAGAAATACGTTGAGGGGCTCTTATTCTTTATTATAAGAGAAATGAAGATGAAGCACTCAAATTATGACTTCATGGTTAAAATGAAGCTGGCAGAGCTATTGGTTTATGGAATCCGCTGTAATACGGGGGAGAATTCAATCCTTCTAAATGTTCCTGTAAGGACAGAAAAATATAAAAAGATAAACGAAATAGCGAAATATATAAATGAAAATCACCATGAGAGTATATCCCTTGCCGATATAGCCGATGACTTTTATATAAGTAAATGCTATCTTAGCAGGATATTTAAAGAAATCACAGGTTTTACTGTCAATGAGTATATTAATATAACCAGAATAAAAAGGGCTCAGCAGCTCTTGGAGCAATCACAATATAATATTACCGAAATAGCAGATATAGTTGGTTATGAAAGCATCACTTATTTTGAAAAGGTATTTAAAAAATATCTTGAAACATCACCATTAAAATATCGCAAGAAATTTATGAAGAAAACATAAAAGCTCCGGTAGCAAAAGCCTTTAGTTATTATATTAAGGCCATATACTCAGACAGACAGAACCATGCTTCGATTTCAATATATAAGAGCTACTAACCATCTGAATATTATGTATTAACAATAGCATCAAACAGATAACTCGCTACGCAACACAAACATAAATGTTTGTGTGAACAGATCTGTTCGATGCTATAACACATATTAAAACCACTCTGTAGGGAGATAGTTCTTTGTATTTTCAAGCATCTCGTCAAAGAGCTTTCTTGCATCGGCTTCAGATATAGTCATAAGGGGATCGTTTAGGAAGGCCTTTATGGCAAGCTCCTTATCATAGCTGAATGATGCCTCCATGATATCCGATTGATTTTGAATATGAGGATCGATTAACCCCTTGACATTCTCGGGTAGGCTTCCTGCAAAGACGGGAGCAATATGATCCTTTTCAAATACGGCATTAGTCTCTACGATAGCACCCAAGGGCAGATTAGCTATTTGTCCCTTGTTAGGAAGGTTAACATTGCTAATTGTTCTTTCCAATCCGACCAATGACTTAATTATTAATATTCCTTCCTCACCGGATGGTGTATAATCAAGCATTTCCTCTCCTCTTAGTAGTCTATCGCTTCTTTCTCTGCGTTTTTGTAAATCCTCCATACGGTAATCAACATGTGTAAATGTAAATCCGTAGGAGTGGGCAGTTTCAATATCCTTAAGGTAATGAGGAGGCATAAATTCAGCAAGATGTCTGTCACCTGCGGCGGCTATTAGACCATATTTTCTGAATAAATCAAACTTTACCTTATGATTACATTCAAATACATTGGTTAGATACCCAGTAGAATTATTAGGATAGCCTAAATCATAATTCTCATTGGCAAACCATTCATACATAGGGAATAGATCAACGCCCTGATATGAGGCATAATCAAACCAAGTGAAATGATTGATTCCCAATACATTTACATGGATTTCATGTCTATCTATGTGGTCTATTCCCAGTTCGTCCTTACACATGGATGCTAAGAGGTTCTGGGTGTTGAAGACCTCATGACAGCAACCGAAGGCTTTAATTTCAGGAAAAACCTTATAAAGGGTCCTGACACACAGGGCCAAGGGATTGGTATAATTAATAACCCATGCATTTGGTGAATAGCTTTTAATTGCATTGGCTATCTCTACGAACATGGGTATTGTTCTGAGCGCACGAAGTAAGCCGCCGGGGCCTGTTGTGTCGCCTACAGGCTGGTTTATACCATATTTCTCTGGGGCATGAACATCAGAATACATTTCCTCAAAAGTTCCTGGGAGTATTGAAATAACTACGAAATCAGCTCCTATAAGAGCTTCCTTTAGTGAATTTGAAGTTCTATATAACCATTTGCCTTGTCGTTTTGGGTCGTTATGTAATGAATTACCAATAGCCTCATTTCGTTTTGCAGCTTCATTATTAATATCATAAAGTCTGATAGTTCCGCTTATTTTATCCTCTAAAGATAAATCAGTCATAAAGGTCCAAGCCCATCCCATTGAGCCTCCGCCTATGTAAGCAATTTGGATATCGGATACTTTCTTGTCATTATATATCATGTCTATACCCTCGTTTCTATAAGATCTATAATAAATGTATACATTGATCTATTCATATATGAAGATTATAAGTTAAAATTCCGCCGAAAACTACTATAATATTTCACTTTTATAAGCAAAAGTCAATCAATATTGATTATATGACAAAGATAATAATATAAATTTATTTCCAGAGTTTATATTACTAAAATATGGATAATAAATCAATACTGTTTGAATTGCTGATAATTTAGTAAATATCATTAGTTGACTAGATTTATAAGAATAGATACAATAAATTTAAGAAATGCGATGGAGGTAGTATGGATACTATAAATAAAAGTATTACAAAGCCAATAAATAGACCAGTTAAGGTGCTACAATACGGTGAAGGAAATTTTCTTCGTGGTTTTGTGGATTATATGATAGATATTGCTAATGATGATGGGAGAGTCTTTTATGGTAATATTGCTATCGTTAAGCCAATTCCCTATGGAAGCTTAGAGGGATTTCATAAGCAGGAATGCCAGTACAGAGTCTCCTTAAGAGGGCTTGAAGGTGGAAAGCCTATAGTTAGGGATAGAATTGTTACAAGCATCACTGAGGCTGTTGATGCATATGAAGATTATGAGAAATATATGGGATATTCAAGGCTAGAATCCTTAAGATTTATCGTGTCAAATACCACGGAGGCAGGAATTGTTTATGATGAAACCGATAATTATGAGGACAAGCCACCTAGGTCTTTTCCCGGTAAGCTTACTAAATTTCTTTATGAAAGATATAATTACTTTAATGGAGATAAGAAGAGGGGACTTATTATTCTTCCATGTGAATTAATAGAAAATAACGGTCTAGTTCTTAAGGAGTACGTAAATAAGCTGGCTAAGAGCTGGAAACTTGACATAGGATTTACATCTTGGATTAATGAGTCTTGTGTCTTTTGCAATACCCTGGTTGATAGAATTATAACCGGGTTTCCCCATGATGAGGCAGAGGAGTATTGGAAAAAGGCGGGATATGAGGATAGGCTCATAGTTAGCGGAGAGCTTTTTGGTCTCTGGGTTATTGAAAGTGATCTGGATATATCAAAGGAGTTTCCTCTTGATAAGGCAGGACTTCCTCTTATATTTACTAAGGATATTAAGCCATATAGAGAGCAGAAGGTTAGAATTCTTAACGGTGCACATACCTCATTAGTGGCCGCATCATTTCTATCCGGCAATGATACTGTAAAGGAGTCCATGGAAGATGGGCTAATTAAGGAATTTGTTATAAGTACGATATTTAATGAGATTATACCTAACCTCACATTACCAAGGAATGAATTGGAGGGCTTTGCTAATAAGGTAATAGAAAGGTTTGAAAACCCTTTTATAAAGCATTCCTTACTATCAATATCCTTAAATAGCGTCTCAAAATGGAAGGCCCGCTGCCTACCAAGCTTTAAGGATTATTATTCTGCAAATGGGAAGCTTCCGGCTTGCCTGACATTTTCACTGGCTGCCCTAATGAGTCTATATCGTGCTAAGAGACTTAAGGGCGATGGGCTTGTAGGATATAGAGACGGGATAGAATATAAGATAATGGACGATGAGAAGGTTATGGAATTCTTTGATGGTTCCGTAGACAGAGACAACTTTAAATTGGCTGAGGAGTTCTTAAGAAGAGAGGATTTCTTTGGAGAGGATATGACTAGGTATAGCGGGCTTGTAGATACTGTCGGAAAATATCTGGAGCAGATAAAAGTGCATGGAATGAGGAAAGCACTTGAGACTTTTTTAAACACAAATAAGAATACTCGTGACTTTAGCCATAACTGGTTCAAAAAAGGATAAGATGAAATACACTATCAGATGGATAGGAGTGTGATACTATGCTAGATTATGCAATTATACATGAGGATGATATTGTTGGTGTTGCCCTAAAGGATTTAGATAAGGGTTATATATATGACTCTGTCTATGGTAAACAAGCCCTTAGAGAGAATATACCGGCAGGTCATAAATTCGCATTACGAGACATCAGGGACAAAGAAGCTGTTATAAAATACGGAGATTCTATAGGTTATGCTCTAGGTGATATAGCAGGAGGATATCAGGTACATACTAAGAACCTTAGGACGGGTCTAGGAGATATATTAAGCTATTCATATAAGGCTGATTATAAGGATGTCAAAGTATCTGACAATGGACATTTTTTAGGCTATCGTAGAAAAGATGGCAAGGCTGGCATAAGAAATCAGATATGGATTATACCTACTGTCGGATGTGTTAATTCTATAGCATCTGCCTTAGAAAGACAGGCATCCTTCCTAGTAGATGGGAAACTTGAAGCCATCATAGCATTTCCACATCCCTATGGCTGTTCACAACTAGGTGACGATCAGGATAATACACTCAAATTGCTTTCAGGACTTATAAAGCATCCGAATGCGGCAGGGGTATTGGTTCTTGGCCTTGGCTGTGAAAATAGTAATATAGATGTTCTTAAGACCTACCTGGGACAAGTGGATGAAGAAAGAGTCAAATTCCTTGTGTGTCAAGAGGTGGAGGATGAAACCCTAGAAGGAACAAGGCTTCTAGAGGAGCTAGCTGAATATGCCAAGCAATTTGGAAGAGAACCGATAAATATAAGCGAATTAATAGTCGGACTTAAGTGCGGAGGCTCAGACGGTCTTTCAGGAATAACCGCCAATCCTTTAGTTGGAGATTTTTCTGATGCTCTGATATCTAATATGGGTACAACAATTCTAACAGAGGTACCTGAAATGTTTGGAGCCGAGGAAATCCTGATGAAGAGATGTATAAGCGAAAAGGTATTTAATAAAACCGTAGCAATGATAAACGGATTTAAGCAATATTATATTAGATATGAGCAGCCTATATATGAGAATCCCTCTCCGGGTAATAAAGAAGGCGGAATCACAACTTTGGAGGAGAAAGCCCTAGGCTGTACCCAGAAGGCAGGAAGCTCACCGGTGGTAGATGTGCTTTCATATAGTGAGCATGTAACTCATAGAGGATTAAATCTTCTAAGTGCTCCGGGAAATGATCTGGTGGCAACTACAGCGCTAGCAGCGTCCGGAGCGCAGCTGGTGCTCTTTACGACAGGCAGAGGGACACCCTTTGGATCCTGTGTACCTACCGTAAAAATATCAAGTAATTCCAAGCTAGTGGAACGAAAGAACAATTGGATTGATTTTGATGCTGGTAGGCTCCTAAGTGGAACAGACAGAAGTGTATTGACAGAGGAGCTTTACTCTTATGTTATAGAAGTGGCTTCAGGTAGGAAGGTTAAGGCTGAGGAATCGGGCTTTTATGATATTGCCATCTGGAAGCAAGGGGTAACCCTTTAGATGTCATACTTCCGGGGCTGTTGCAAAATAATTCTAGGGGTATATAGGTATGAACCTCACACACCGGTACAAGTACACGGCACCCGATATGTTTGTCTAATCATCGGACATAAATGTCCGCTGTGTAGCCATACATATCAGGGCACCGTGTTCTTCTAACGGTGCATTACGGTTATACCTACATCCCCCTTGTATTTTTGCAACATCCCCTGTTCTTTTACGATATTAAGGCTATACCCTAGCCTTCGATAAATAGCTTAGGATGTGGCGGATGTAGTCGGTTAGATTTTGCTCCTGGAGTAGGAAGTCGGTGTGTATTTCAACAAAGGTGATTTTATCATTACACTCCTTCTTAAAATATGGTGAGATAATAGGATGATATTGGGGAGCAAAAAGGCCTTCCTTTCTGGTATAAGAGCTGGAGGGCTTTGCTTTAACCCGATAATCCTTGTCCACATATATGGCGAGGCTCTTATGTATAGCCCTATCCTCATCGGGAAGATAATAATAATCCCTATAATTATCATAGAAGAATTTTAACTCACCATCATAGATGTCGATGGTAATTAAAGCAGAGTTCTCATATGCATTTATATATATAAAGTCATGGCCAAAGCTTACTCTGATTGGAAGATTAAAATCATATTCTAAGCGTATTATTAGCTTCTTATCATCAACCCCCGCTTGGAGAATTTGAAAAGGTTTTTCGAACAAATCACAATAGTATAATATGGGGCTTATTTGAACTAAGCCCTTTATATCATCTTCGTTATGGAGTAGCAGAGCATTAAGTAACTTGTCTGCTTCTGAGATTTTGCTATTTGTAGTCATCTTATCGATGGCCTTTTTATCTGTCCTATTAGCTCTTAATTTTCTAAGATTTTCGATTCGTCTTTTACCGAGGTAGCTTTGATAAACTTCGATAAGCTCTCCTCCGCCGAAGATATCTTTCCTATTAACCTTAAGAAAAGCCTCAATAGTCTTTTGTTTATAATTATTTAGTTTAAATATCTTCTTGATTGGAGATATTTTTTTATATAAATCAAGACTTTGGATATCTTTAAAGGAGTACTCAAGCTTTAGTAATTCACATTTTTTTGTAAGGTAGGGAATATCAAAGCCTGAGCCGTTATAGTGAATGAGAAGGTCATAATCCTTAATAAAGCTAAAGAAACTCTCAATAAGCAGAGTTTCCTCTTTAATATCTTCAGAAAACCATTGAATCATATGTAATGTGGCATCTTCTATGTATATGCAACCGATTAGATAGAGATAAGTGGTTTCTGCAACAAAACCGGTAGTCTCTATATCAAAAAATGCTATTTTGCTTGTACCGTACTGCACATCAAGAGGATATTCTAAGGTAAGGTCAACAGGAAACTGTCTGATTATCATAGGTATTCTCCTTTTAATCCATATAATGTTATTTTAGCATAGAACAGATGAAAAACAATGAAAATTTCTTACTATTGTGGTAAAATGAAAAAAAGCATGAATAGACTAGAATACATAAGGAGAGCTAAACTTGAATAGAGAAACCATAGGTGAAGTTACAGGCAGTATAAAGAAGTCTTTAAGCGGTGTATTTAGTGCCATCATTATAGGGGTATTAGTACTCATACAATTCGGCCTTATTATCTATCTTTCCTATAGGCTAAGAGAATATACGGTCTATATCTATTCCTTTATACAGATACTTAGTATCATTATTATAATAATTCTGATTAATGATAATAGGAATGTTTCGTATAAAATTAGCTGGATATGTATTATAGCAGCCTTTCCGATTACGGGACATATAATGTATTTACTCTGGGGTAATCACAGAGTAAAGAAATTAGATAAAATAATCCTAAAAAAGCTAGCAAGAGGATATGAATACCTAGAGCAGGATTTAGAGGTGGTAGAGGATTTCGAGGATCACTATCCAGATATGCTACGAATGACGACTTACCTTCAGACAAATCATTTCCCTCTTTATAGAAATAACCAGGTGGAATATTATCCTATGGCTGAGGAGGCCTTTGAAGCTATATTTAAGGAGATAGATAAGGCAGAGAAATTTATTCTAGTCAATTTCTTTATTGTAGGCGAAGGTGTTCTTTGGGACAGAATGCATCAGTCCTTATTAGCAAAAATAAATGAAGGTGTTAGGGTACAATTTCTTTATGATGATTTTGGAGCAATGCTTCGGACGCCTAGAAGCTTTAAGAAAGATCTTGAAAATGAAGGCTTTGAGGTCAGGGTATTTAATCCAGTACATCGATATACTGACAAGCTCTACATGAATTACCGTTCACATCAGAAAATTATAGTAGTAGATGGTAATGTGGGATTTACCGGGGGCATGAATCTTGCTGATGAATATGTGAATCTAGTCAATCGATTTGGCGTATGGAAGGATAATGCCGTTAGAATCGAAGGAGATGCTGTCTGGGGACTAACGGTTACATTTCTTCAGATGTGGGAGGCATCTGGTGTTTCATCTTCTGTGGACTATGAATATTATAGGCCTAGCAAGGATTTCCCTTGTTGCAATGTATATTGTCAAATTATCTCTGATGGGCCAGCTAACAATCCAAGAAATCCTATGGAAGACTTCTACAAACAGATGATTTATTATGCCAAGAGGGTATTGTACATTACAACACCCTATCTTATAATTGAAGATGATATGCGGGATGCACTGGCCACAGCTGCAGCTGGGGGAGTGGATGTACGTATTATTACTCCATTTATTCCCGACAAGAAGAATGTTAAGGTGCTTACAGATTATAATTATGGAAGTCTGCTGGAGGCTGGGGTAAGAATATTTGAATATAAGCCAGGCTTTATCCATGCAAAAACTATGTTAAATGAGGACTCAGCCATAGTCGGAACCATGAATATGGATTATCGCAGCTTCCATCTACACTATGAATGTGGAGCATGGATCTGTAACCATGAAGTTATAAATACAATTAAGGATGACTTACTTAAAACTATGGCAGAATGCCATGAGGTAACTCTTGATGAATGGAAAAAACGTCCTTTATTTATTAAGATATATGAGAAGATACTGAATCTGTTTTCTACTCTTATGTAGCCGGAAGGAGCTTTAGATGTATACGAATCTATGTAAGCATTGTCATAAACAGTTTAAATCAAGGTTTAAGGCTTATTCTTGTAATGAATGCAGAAGTAAGGATGAGGATTATTTTGATGAGATAGAGGCATATCTTAAGGAATATCCCAATAGTAATGCCTTACAGATTTCTGATGCTCTGGGAATAACCGCTTATCAGGTGCTTAACTACCTAAAGGAGGGTAGGCTTAATATATCCAGAGGACGTTTTGAACGTATAGGTGATGAATAAGGTTTATAAGAGGTATAATGCTATAAATAAGTTACAAGAAAGTAGGAGGCAATAAAATGATTGGATTTATTAAGGGTGAGCTGGCAGAAGTTAAAGAAAATTATCTTGTTTTAGAAACGGGAAATATCGGTTATGAAATTGCATTACCCACTTCAGCAATAATGGAGCTACCTCCTAGAAAGAGCACGGTAAAGATATATACATATTTGCATGTAAAAGAGGATGCTCTAAGCCTATATGGATTTCTTACTAAGGATGATTTGGAGATGTTTAAGCTCCTTATTACAGTCAATGGGATTGGTCCTAAGGGAGCCTTGGGTATATTATCAGGAATTACTGCAGATGAGATTAGGTTTGCTGTTCTGGCCGAGGATGCTAAGGCTATAGCTAAGGCACCGGGAATAGGCCCTAAGACTGCAAGCAAAATTATTCTTGAATTAAAGGATAAATTCAAACTAGAATCAGCATTTGAACAAAAACTCCTAAATCAGTCCGATAAGCTAAATTCCCAGAATATATATGGTAAACGAGAGGAAGCTATACAAGCACTTACGACATTAGGATATTCCTCATCGGATGCATATAGGATTATAACCCAGATAGATATTACAGAGGACATGACGACTGAGGAAATATTAAAGCTCTGTCTGAAGAAAATGTAAGGAGATGCATATGGCTAAGCGAATGATATCAACAGAACTAATGGACGAAGACAGAAGGCTGGAGAATACTCTTCGTCCTCAAATGCTTTTGGATTACATAGGTCAAGCTAAGGTTAAGGAAAACCTGAAGATATATATAGAGGCAGCAAAGCAAAGAGAGGAGGCCTTGGACCATGTCCTGTTCTTTGGACCTCCGGGACTTGGTAAAACAACTCTAGCTGGTATTATAGCCAACGAAATGGGAGTAGGCATTAAGATTACCTCCGGACCTGTTATTGAAAAACCGGGGGAAATGGCTGCAATCCTTAATAATCTCCAAGAAGGAGATGTCTTATTTGTCGATGAAATACACAGACTTAACCACCAGGTCGAGGAGCTACTATACCCTGCCATGGAGGATTATGCCATAGATATCGTTATAGGTAAAGGAGCATCGGCTAAATCTATACGTTTGGATTTACCTAAATTCACCTTAATTGGTGCAACTACAAGAGCAGGAATGCTTACGCCTCCCCTAAGGGATAGATTCGGTGTAGTAAACCGTCTGGATTTTTATACTGTGGCTGAGCTAAAACAGATAATACTTAGATCTGCAAATGTATTAGGAGTAGAGATAGATGAGGAAGGTGCTAATGAGTTGGCAAGGCGCTCGAGAGGAACCCCCAGACTAGCCAATCGTCTATTAAAGCGTGTCAGGGATTTTGCTCAGGTAAAATACGACGGTAGGATTACTAAAGAGGTTGCAGGATTTGCCCTAGACCTACTTGAGGTGGACAAGCTGGGCTTAGATCATATAGACAGAGAGATACTCCTTACGATGATAGAGAGGTTCGGTGGAAGGCCAGTTGGTGTGGATGCAATCGCTTCCACCATAGGAGAGGATGTAGGAACAATCGAGGAGGTATACGAGCCCTATCTGGTACAAAATGGCCTAATACTTAGAACGGCAAGAGGCAGAGTAGCATCTGATTTTGCTTATGCACATATGGGTATCAGGAAGATTACAGAGTAAGATTTTGGCTTGTAATAAAGACTAAAATAGGATATAATCTGCTTATCAATGATTAGTCCATATGGTGTTGTCAGATTTGTATAAGTAGCATCATCCTGATTTTCATAAGATAATAGGGGGCAAGGTATGAATAAGTTTAACGATATTGAGGTTATCATCAATAACAAAAGATATACCTTAAGTGGATATGAGAGCGAGGAGTATTTACAAAGGGTAGCTTCATATATCAACAGCAAGCATAATGAGTTCCGAAGCAGGGATGCATACAAATTCTTGGATTCAGACTTAAGAAATATCCTAATCCAGATTAATATAGCAGATGATTACCATAAGTCTAAGGAAAAGGTTAAAGAGATTGAGGATGAGAACAACGGTAAGAGTAACGAAATATTTGACTTGAAGCATGAGCTTATAGCAGCTCAGACAAAGCTTCACACAGCCGAGAAGGAAATCGAGTCACTAAGAAATGAGATGAACGAGAACCAGAAGAAAATTGTTCGCCTTGAAACAGAACTACAGGAAGCGGAAAGAAAACGATAATTCAGATTGCTATAGCTGTCCAAGAAGTGATACATACAATACCTGAAGGTAAGCGCGTATCCTATGGGCAGCTTTTTTGTTCACATTTCCGTAATGGTGCCAGGCACCATTACGAAAATATTAACATAATAGCGAATTAGTTCATACTTTTGTAATGGTGCCAGGCACTGTTACAGACACCATTAAGAGAGAGGTATATATGAAGAAGATTGAGATACTGGCACCTGCCGGTTCATATGAAAGCATGAGGGCGGCCATGAATGCAGGCTGTGATGCTGTATATATGGGTGGAAGTAGATTTGGTGCTAGAGCATATGCGAATAATCCGGATGAGGATGCTCTAGTTAAGGCTATAGAGGAGGCTCATCTTAGAAATAAAAGACTCTATCTGACTGTTAATACTCTGGTTAAGGAGGAGGAGAGACAGAGTCTACTTTATGACTATCTAGAGAAATATTATCTTGCAGGCTTGGATGCTGTAATTGTACAGGATGTGGGGGTTATGCGCTTTATACACAGGCATTTTCCTGAGCTACCTATCCATGCCTCTACGCAGACCACTATTACTATGGCAGAGGGTGCTAGTTTACTAAAGGATATGGGAGTTACAAGGTTGGTAACTGCCAGGGAACTGTCATTTAAGGAAATAAAGCACTTAAGAGAAAATAGTAAAATGGAGATTGAAACTTTTGTCCATGGAGCACTTTGTTATTGCTATTCAGGCCAATGTCTTATGAGCAGCATGATTGGAGGTAGATCAGGCAACAGGGGTAGATGTGCCCAGCCTTGTAGGATGCCTTATCGGTTTTTCTCAGAGGATAAGCAGATATCATCGAATGACGGATCCTATTTACTAAGCCCTAAGGATATCAATACTGTAGCCTTAATTCCTGATTTAATTGAATCAGGAGTAAGCTCCTTTAAGATTGAGGGAAGGATGAAGAGTCCCGAATATGCAGCAGGTGTCACCGCCGTATACAGAAAATATGTTGATTTATACCTTGCTGAGGGTAAGAATGTTTTCCTTGATTATCTAGAACAGGATGAATATAAAAGGGATATGCTGGATCTTATGGATCTATATAACAGAGGTGGTTTTTCTCAGGGCTATGGTAAAACCAAAAATGGAAAAACCATGATGTCCATAATTAGGCCTAATCATAGCGGTGTTCCGGTAGGCAAGATAAGCGGATCCACTAAAGGATATGCCGATATCCTTCTTTCAGAGGATATTAATGCTCAGGATGTTCTTGAGATCAGGAATAAGGAGAATAAGTCTCTATATGAGTTCACAGTCAAGGATAATACACCAAGGAATAACACTCTTAGGACCAGAGTGGGTATTATTTCTTATAAGAATAAAGAAAATAATAATAAAAATAAGGGGCAGGTAGCTAGTCCGGATATTAGAATCGGGGATATGGTATATAGGACAAGGAATAATGCTTTGCTTAATAATATTGGAGATAAATATATAAATAAAGATGCAAAGTATAATATTATGGGTTATTTGTATGCAAAGGAAGGCGAAAGATTACAGCTTAGGCTCAGCTATAACAATAAATCAGTAACAGTGTATCATAATGCTGTAGAAGCCGCCATAAAACAACCTATGACAAAGGAGAAGCTAGCTGCATCTATTAACAAACTTGGTGAAACACTGTTTCAGTTTAGTGAGCTTATAGTTGATGCAGATAATAAAATTTTTGTTCCCGTAGCATGGCTAAATGAAATAAGAAGGGACGCAGTTGCCTTGCTATCTAAGGCCATAATCGGCTCTTATCATAGAGGTAAGGAGGAGCTAGGTCAATATGCCACTGATGATTGTATAGCAAGCAGTATGACTATCGATGATAGCAATATAAGCGAGGATACTATAGGTGATAGTAATATAAGTAATGAGAATCTTAGTAAGAAGCATACAGGAAAGCTTGATATAAGTGTCGGTGTTTCTACTAAGGAGCAATTTAATCTAGCCATATTATATCCAGATGTATCGGCTATATATGTGGATTATGAAGGATTTTTCTTAGATCAAATCATTGAGATGTCAAAGCTATCACAGGATGCTGGCAAAGCGTTCTATGTACTTTTGCCTCATATCTGCAGGCTAAGGGGATATGAGAGACTCAGTAAGGACATAGTTACATTAATGAATTATGACCAGATTAATGGATTTATTATAAAGAATTTTGAAGAGGCTTGGATTTTACTAAGTATATTTGAAAGTAGCAGTAAACATAAGGAGCTTCGGCTAAATCATAATATGTATATATTTAATAAGGATGCCAAGCTCTTCTGGAATGAGAAGGGCATAGATCAATTTACAGCACCCATAGAGCTAAATGAGAAAGAGCTTAAATCATTGGGTTTAGATGACTGTGAGCTTATGGTATATGGATATCTACCAGTTATGGTATCTGTTCAGTGTCTACATTCCACTACTGATAGCTGTAATAAATGCAGTGCAGAATCAAATAGAATGGATTATCTGCTAGATAGAATAGATAAGAAATTCTATGTTAAGACCCACTGTAGTAGCTGCTACAATATCATTTATAATGGGCAGCGTTTATCCTTACTTGACCAAGCAGATGAGGTTAAAAATTTGCATCCTAAGGGGATAAGACTGGATTTCACCCATGAAACCTACGATGAAGCAAAGACAGTTCTTGATGCATATTGTCATGTGTTTGCCCATGGGAAAAAAACGTCTTTAGAATTTGATAATATAACCAGAGGTCATTTTATGCGTGGTGTAGAGTAACATTCTAAGCAGTAGGCAGGCTACAGGTAGAGTAGCAGATACAGTTATTAAGAAGATATGTAAGCAGGTGATGGAATGTATATAGTAATAGAATTAACTAAATATCTTATGCTTATCATGATAGGCGCATATACCTACCATGCTTTTAGAGCGTCAGGAAAAAGAAATAAAAATGCCCTAGAAGTAACCTTTAGGTGGATGACATTGTTTCTTTTTCTCTTTCATTTTACTGGCTATTTTACCATGTATTTGCAGCTACAAAGTGATAAGCTCTTATTACTTTACGGCGGACAGGTTCTGCTCTTTGTGCTGGTCATAGGCTTTTATAAGATTATTTACCCCGGAATATCGGGGCTACTTCTAAGAAATATGCTGATGTTACTTTCCATAGGCTATATTATTCTTACTAGGCTATCCTTTGACAAGGCGGTTCGGCAATTTATTATCAGCGGAGTTGCCTTAGGACTTGGTCTTTTGGTTCCCTTAATTATTAGGAAATTGTCCTATATAAGAAATTATGGGTGGATCTATGGGATAGTCGGTCTTGTCTTTTTAGTATTAGTGCTACTAATCGGTACTGAGAATTACGGGGCTACCAGCTGGTTGACTGTCTTTGGTTTGTTTACAATTCAGCCAACCGAATTTGTCAAGCTCTTATTTGTATTTTGCATCGCATCTCTATTTGCAGAGGGAACTGATTTTAAGAGAGTAATTGCTGTGACTGTTATGGCAGGTGCAATAGTGCTTGCCGTGGTATTCCAAAAGGATCTGGGAGGAGCCTTGATATTCTTTGTTACCTATATCTTCATGCTCTATGGCGCCAGCGGGAAACCCTTATATCTGTTTACCGGCCTTGCAGGGGGGAGCGTGGCAGCCTGGGTCGCTTACAGGTTATTTGACCATGTGAAGGTTAGAGTAATGGCATGGAGAAACCCCTTTGGCTATATTGATAAAGAGGGCTATCAGATATCGCAATCCTTATTTGCCATCGGAACAGGAGGATGGTTTGGTATGGGCCTGTACCAGGGGTTACCGACCACTATTCCCGTCGTCGACAGTGACTTTGTGTTTTCCGCTATTGCCGAGGAGTTTGGAGGCTTGTTTGCCATATGCCTTATCTTGCTATATGTTAATTGTTTTTTAGTTCTGATTAATGTATCCCTTAAGACCAGCGACAATTTCTATCGCTTATTATCTATGGGTTTTGCCGTTATGTTCGGCTTTCAGGTTTTTCTATCCATAGGAGGAGTAATAAAATTTATTCCTTCGACAGGAGTCACCTTGCCTTTTATCAGCTCAGGAGGAAGCTCCATAGTAGCAATGATTATAATGTTTATGATTGTTCAAGGAATATACAATGACGCTAATGTTTTAAATTAGGCAATTGCGAAACCTCACTTTACTTTATGAAAATTGCACAAGCTTAACAAACCATCGCAGGCACGCTTTCGCTACCTTCGCCTCGTAGCGGTACATAAGGTGCCAAAGCACGGCACCTAAGTACCGACGGTCTCAGAGTACCTGCTTATGGTCCTTGTTAACCTTGTACAATTTAACAAGGGTTTTCGTGAGTTTCGCAATTGCCTAAATGTTTTATATAGTAGAAAGGGGAATACATCCTCAGCAAATGAAACCTATGAAGAACAAAGCCAGAGAAAATAATAAGGAAGTTATTAATCATATGCCATCAGAGAATAAGAGCCCTGGAAGTAAAACTATATTATCTATAGTTTATATCTTCCTCGGATTGTTTGTTCTGATGATGGGCTATTTTACGTTTTTTTTACTGGCCAAGAGTGATGATGTTATTAACTCTACCTATAACCTAAGGCATGATGTTCTGGCAAAAAGGGTTGTACGTGGAAATATAATGTCAGCAGATGGAAAAGTGCTGGCAGAAACAGTCACAGATGACGAGGAAAATGAGATTCGCAGCTATCCCTATGGTGATATGTATGCCCATGTGGTCGGAAGAGTTATGCGCGGTAGGACAGGAATAGAAGAGGTGGAGAATATTACTCTTCTTACATCTAATAGCAATTCCACCGAGGCTATGTATAATGACCTTGTAGGTGTAAAAAACCCAGGTAATAATGTTGTCTCTACTCTAAATCACAAGCTTAGTAAAGTGGCTTATGATGCTCTTGGAGATAATAGGGGAGCAGTTGTAGTTATAGAGGTTAAAACAGGCAAAATCCTCACTTTAGTATCAAAGCCGTCCTATGACCCAAATAACATCGAGAAGAACTGGGATAAGCTCTCTGAGGATATGAATAATGAATCACCTCTACTAAGCAGGGCTTCACAGGGATTGTATCCTCCTGGTTCTACCTTTAAGGTTCTTACCGCACTAGCCTATATGAGAGCTAATCCTGATTATATAGACTATCATTATGAATGTGTTGGAAGCACAGAATATGAAGGTATGACTATATCTTGTAGCAACAAGAGGGCTCATGGAAATGTTGACTTAAGAGAAGCGTTTGCAAAATCCTGTAATACATCTTTTTCAACTATAGGAAAAAGCCTTGCAATTGATGACTTTAGAAGCTTAAGTGAAAGTTTTTTCTTCAATAAACCACTACCGGCTAGGATTTCTAACAATCCCTCTAGCTTTCTTTTAAAGGTTGGAGAATCAGGAGTAAAGGAAATCATGCAGACAGCTATCGGGCAAGGAAGAACCCTAATAACCCCTCTTCACAATGCCATGATAGCCGCTACGGTTGCAAACGGCGGAGTAATGATGAAGCCCTATGTGATTGATAGCGTAGAAAGTGTCGGTGGCAGAGTGCTTAAGGGGTATATGCCTGAGGAAGCAGCTACACTTATGACAAGTAAAGAAGCAGATTACCTTAAAGGCCTTATGCGTAGTGTTGTTACCGATGGTACCGCTTCAAGACTGAAAAATCTTGAAATTAAGGTCGCCGGTAAGACAGGAACGGCTGAACAGGAGGGAAAGTCTCCTCATGGATGGTTTATAGGATTTGCTCCGACAAATGATCCTAAAATTGCAATTAGTGTTATTGTCGAGAATAAAGGCTCAGGTAGTGAGTACGCTTTACCTATAGCAGAAAAGGTGTTTAAAGCATATTTTGATTAGTGAGAAGCACCATAAGGAGCAAGCAAAAAAGTGGTAATAAATATAGATGGCGCTAAAATAATATCCTGCAGATGGACTATCCGATATTGTTAACTTTTGTGAGAAATCCATAAAAACAAGTTGATATATTAGTCAAATTGATGTATACTTTAGGGTAGTCAAAGGTGACACACCAAAAAGCAGGAGGAATTGCGATGATTGAGGCAACGAGCTGTGGTGGTGTTGTTATATTCAGAGGAAAGATTCTATTACTGTATAAAAATTATAAGAACAAATATGAAGGGTGGGTGCTACCAAAAGGAACAGTTGAAGATGGAGAAGAGTACAAGGAAACTGCTATCCGTGAAGTAAGAGAGGAAGCCGGAACGAATGCTTCCATTATAAAATATGTCGGAAAAAGCCAGTATTCTTTTAGCACCCCGCATAATACAGTATTAAAGGATGTTCATTGGTATCTAATGATGTCTGATAGCTATTACAGCAAACCACAACGGGAAGAGTATTTTATGGACTCGGGGTATTACAAATTTCATGAGGCTTATCATTTATTGAAGTTTGCTAATGAAAAACAAATCTTAGAGCAAGCATATAATGAGTATGTTGATCTAAAGAAGGGTAATCTCTGGGGAAGTAAAAAATATTTCTAACAAGACTAGGCAGGGACATTCCATAAGGAATAGTCCTTGTTTTTTGGTACCTGGTAACGTTTGAAATACAGTTTGATTTGTATCTAATGGAAATCAGATTGTAAAATATACATATGATCAATATGGTCTTTTATCTGGAGTATTTTCAAATGAGAATGGCGAATGGATAGAAAATAATTCTTCGGATTTTATTGGTAATAAAAACAGAATGTTATTATCTGGTATGTATTTTGATGAGAAAACAAATTGCTATTACATTAATCAGAGATATTACAATCCGATTCTAAATAGATATATGGATGGAGTAAACTATGAAGATATATTTTTAGATGCAAATCCTTTTTTGGGTGAAGATGCTGATTATATGCTATATGGTGCTGCAGATAGTGAGTTAGCGGCAGAATTGTGGAGACAACAATTGTTGGCGAGTTCTTCCTATGGGGTGCCTATTCCTACATATTCATCATCTTGGTATTTGTCGCTTTCTAATGTCGAAATAGTGGCAAGAGCGATTTATTGTGAAGGTGGAACTGCATATACGGAGGAAGATAGTGCGGTTTCTTGGGTAATTTTAAATCGAATTAACAGTACAGGATTTCCGAATTCTGCAGCAGCGGTAGTTAAAGCTAGCGGTCAGTTTGCATCTATAACGGGAGGCTCTGGCGCAACACAAGAATCAAGGAATCCTTCTATAGGTTCAGATAGATGGAAGCATTCTACTTTTTTAGCCTGTTTACTTTTAACAACGATTTCTGAATCGGAGTGGGATATTATTATAGGAAATAAGATAAATGGTCAATTATACTTCTATTCCTATACTGTTGCACAGAATAATTCTGTCTTTACCGGCACGTCAAGTAGTACTCTTAAGTACAATGGTACAGATATTAATAATGTATATGTTTTAGGTTATGGATATGTTACATCTTTTCCTACCCTTTTCAATAATTATAACCCGATTGATTACTCTCGGAATATCTATTATGATATAAAATAGTTAGGAGGTATATATGAAAACTGTAGGCTGGCGTATAAAGTTGCAGATGTTCATTTTATTAGGTGTCATATTTCTGTTAGCAGGTATGGCAGTGGTTTTCTTATGGAATACAAATCAGCAAGCGGCGATGATGCCAGGGCAATTTGTATTAGTTGGGGAAAGACCTGTTATTATCAAAGAAGGAAAGGTTTATGAATATGGAAGGGATGGAACATGGAGGCATCTAGAACTTATAGGTGAAGCAAAGCAAATAGTAAGAGGAGAAATACTCTGTGTGTTGAATGAGGATGGGAGCCTTTATTATGATAAAATAATTGACTCAGGAGAGGAGGGGCTACCTCTGACATCTGCTTATGCTTTAAATATGGCAGAAAAAGCATTGATACTCAATAAGGAAGAACCATTTGCCTTGATTAATCAAAGTTTAGAGTATTTGGATTTCCGGGCGTTATTGCGAAATGGTGATATCCTTTATCAGGGATTGGGCGAGTACGACCGCTATCAAATTGATGAGGAACCTCCCATATTTTTATCAGGTTCATATATTCTGACATCTCAAGGGAATGTCTATTATTTGAAGATTGACACAGATGGTTATAGTGGTATTATGAACACTGATTTGAAGTGTGTGTATGACGGTAAGGATATAGTTACGATAAGTGCCAGCGAAACTGCTGCACGGTGTTTAGGCTTGCGGGAGAATGGAACGGTAATTTCATTAAGTGATATTGCCCCACTGGATGTTACGGACTGGAAAAATATAATTGCCATACAGCAAGGTTTCAACTACGCTGTGGGACTTACTGCTAAAGGGAGTGTGTTGTATGTTGATTACAATACAAGTAGCACCGAAGAAGTTACTAAAGCATTGGATTTGTGGACGGACATAGTTCAGATGGCTGCATATTCCGATACTATAGTAGGGCTTAAGCAGGATGGCAGTTGTTTGTTTTTGGATATTTCGATATATAAGTAGCAGGAAGATAATCAAAATAGCATATTTCAAAGGTATTAAGGGTTGTACATGTGGATATGAATAAGTTTTAAATCTGAAATAAAATAATTTATTTTTACATTAGGCAAAGTCATATTGAGACTTTGCCTTTTTGGTTCGCCAAGCATGGGCGAACTCTTACGGGTGAAAGCCCCGAAACTGCCCGGTAGTAGTAGGAAGGTTATAGCTGAACACCAAGGGTGTCGTCGGTGAAGGCGAATCTGAAGTGAAGGTAATGAATTGCAAGCTATTCATATACAAATTTCTGGTCAGACGAATAGGAATCATATTAGGCTATAAGTAAGGATGAAGCTGCTCAACAAGTCGAAGTACAAAGACTACACGGAATTACTTATAGTAGATATGGCAGACATATGGAGAGAAAGACTTCAAACATCTTCTAAATTCAGCAGATTATTGGTACAATGAGAGTGCATCTATCGAAAACCTCCTTTTTAATGTTTGTTTGGTTGACTGGCATTTATTTTAGAGGCTTCGTATAGATGCTTTTTAATTTAAAAAATAAAATGTTGGAAGTATATGATGTTTTCACATACCCCAACATTTATTATAGAACCTTCTTTTGGTACTAGGTACCGTACCTGGCACCGTTTGTAAGAAAGGCGTATAAGTATAGACATTATTATGTTATATTTCTGTAAAATCTTTAAATAATACAAAGAATTAACATGATTTTCACCCAATAGTGCGGATACTTTTTTAGAATTTGTATAGTATTAAGTGGAAAGGGGTGATTATTATAAATTTCTTTACGCATATTTCAATCTCAAAAAGGCTATACAAAATCTGAGCACTATCATGAAATTAAAAAAAGATCATTTGTTTACGGTAACGTCAAGCCTGACTTATCAAAAGATTTATTAAGTATTCCTCATACTCTTGAGAATTATTTTTTAACAGTTTGTAACAATGCTGATAATTTAATGAGTAATAAAACATCTCTAAAGGAGTTCTCTTTCGAGTTGGGGAAGATTTGCCACTACGTTTGCGATTTCTTTTGTGAATACCATCTTAACGAGGAGATATTTCATAGGAAGGATCATTTCTTTTACGAACTAATGTAACATTTGGAGTTTCTATACAATTTTACATATGATTTATTACCTAGTTTGGACAATGTATGTGAAAGTATATCATCCATAGTTTTAGATCTCAGAAAAAAGTATTTATCTGATCCTGTACCTAAGAAAAGAGATCTTAAGTATGCGTTATTGGCAGCCACGCTAGTATGCGAGACGGTATATTATTATTCTACATCAACAGATGTCATATATACAGAAGAAGCAGTCGTTAGCCATATAGAAAAAGGTGAATTTATAACATATCCCATGGCAGGAGGCGGATTATGATAGTTGCATTATTTTCTGATACCTACTTACCTCAGATAAACGGTGTTACTAATACACTGGGAAGACTATAAAATATTATAAGGAGCATAATATCGAATATATAATATTTGCTCCAAAATACGACAAGGTGAATGATGACACTAACATTGAAAGATTTTATAGTCTTAAATTCTTTATTTATCCCAAGAATAGACTAGCGCTTCCAAATGTATTTCGTGTCACACAGAAGCTAGATGAATTCAAACCTGATATCATTCATATCATGACTGAGTTTAGTATGGGTGTAGCAGGTCTTAATTATGGTAAAAAGAATAATATACCTACAATATCCAACTATACAACTAATTTCTCTCAATATACAGAATACTACAATTTAGAAATATTTAAGAAGCCCATATGGAGCTATATGAGATGGTTTCATAATCAAAATGATATAACCCTGTGTCCGTCCAAGGAAGCGCTTAAACTACTTCATAGCAATGGCATTCGTAATGCAGGGATATTTTCAAGAGGAATTTACTCGGATAGATTTAATCCTGCATTTAGAGATGAAGCCTTAAGAAGACAGTTAAATATAGAAGATAAGATAACATTTCTTTATGTCGGTAGAGTGTCCTTTGAGAAGGAGCTGGATGTACTCTGTAAAAGCTATAGAAACATTAAAGAAATCTACGGTGATAAAATCGCTTTGGTAATAACCGGAGATGGTCCCTATCTGGATAAGTGCAAGGAGACATTTCCTGAGGATACAATATATACAGGATTCCTTAAGGGGACTGAGCTGGCTAAGATGTATGCCTCCTGTGATATATTTGTATGTCCATCATCTACAGAAACCTTTGGAAATGTAATACTTGAGGCCATGGCATCGGGGCTCGGGGTTATAGGTGCAGGTGCAGGCGGGATAAAGGAGATAATAGATGATAGATACAACGGACTAAAGTTTATACCAAAGTATACGGATGGCCTTGAAGAGTGTATGATAGAACTTATTGAAGATAAGAATCTTAAGGAGCATGTTGTTAATAACGGCTTAGCTTATGCTAAGAACAGGACATGGAACAAGATAATTGATGATCTTATAAATATATATTCGGAAATACTGGACAGAAATAATAGTAAGGATATTAAGATAGCTTAAGAAAGAAAGTTAAATGCAAGGTGTGAGCTTACATAAGGATAGGATATCTCGTCAGAGATATCCTTGTTTTATTATATAGGAAATTCCCCCGGATTTTCTATATAATAAAAAAAGTTCCGCCAAGGGTATAAAATAGCTATGGAATTATGTTGTAATTTAGTTTAGAATATATAAGAATGATTAAAAAAATCCTAGAAGTCTTGACTTCAAGACTGCTAGGAAAAGTGTTAGTGCGGATGGAGGGACTCGAACCCTCACACCCTCGCGAGCGGTAGATTTTGAGTCTACTGCGTCTGCCATTCCGCCACATCCGCTTAGTAACCTTGATTATTTTATCATAATTGATTTTATATTACAAGCATGAATATCAATTATCAGTAGAATATCAATAATCTTTTAAGCGGAAGTATATAGCAGAAGTATATAGTTAGTTTGAAGATAATAATGCAATAAAAAGGAGCAAGCAAATGACCTGTGTGAAAGCTCAAAGCTTAATAACAGCATTTATCAATGATGAACTTGAGATTGATGAATTAGAAGAGTTTATCGGCCATATACAGTCCTGTGATGAATGCAATGAAGAGCTTGAGGTATATTATGCCCTTCTAACAGCCATGAAGCAGCTGGATGAGGACAGGAATCTGTCAAATGATTATAATCAAGAGCTTAAGGGAAAATTAGAGCTTTCTCAGGAAAGAATCATTCATCTTAGGTATAATTATTACCGTAAGAAGGGTGTATTGTTTGTTATAATGGTATTAATGACAGCATTTTTTAGTCTATATCATTATTTTATACCAAAAGAACAGGTTAATCCTGTAGAGGAAAGTAGATTTAAGCTAAGGACTTCCTTCATGGAGAAACGGTTTGACAAGCCGACAGAAGAGCTTGAGAAATTTTTAGAGGAATTAGAATAAGCGTTTATGAAAAGGAGGATTTTGCAGTAATAACTGCAAAAGATTAATATGGATAAAAAAATAGTTTTAATTGATGGACATAGTATACTTTTTAGAGCATTTTATGGTCTTCCTGATTTGACAACCTCCAAGGGAGAGCATACCAATGCCATATTGGGATTCTTGAATATCCTATATAAAATCATAGATGAGGAGAAGCCTGAGTATCTGGCGGTTGCTTTTGATACCCATCATCCTACATTTAGACATGATATATTTACAGAATATAAGGGAACCAGAAAGCCTATGCCTGAGGAGCTTAGACAGCAGGTTCCGACAATGAAGGAAGTCCTAAAAGCTATGAATGTGGTTGTAGTTGAGAAACCGGGATACGAAGCTGATGATGTACTGGGGACTCTTGCTACCCAGGCTGATAAGGAAGGATATAAGGTGTCTCTTGTATCAGGTGACAAGGATCTATTACAGCTAGCCTCTAATAGAATAAAGATTAGGATACCCAAGACAAAGAGAACCGGTACTGAGATTGAGGATTATTTTGCAGAGGATGTGCAGAAGAAATATAATGTTACACCTAAGCAGTTCATAGATTTAAAGGGGCTTATGGGTGATACTTCTGATAATATTCCCGGTGTACCCGGTGTCGGTGAAAAGACTGCAGGAAAGCTTATCGGCCAGTATCATTCGATAGAAAACCTTTATGAGCATATTGATGAGATGAAGCCGGGTAAGGTAACAGACTCGCTTAAGGAGAATAAGGAGCTAGCATTTTTATCAAAGGAATTAGCCACTATCTGTACGGACTGTGACCTGGAATTTAATATATCGGATGCTCTTCTTGATAATCTTTACAATGAGGATGTCTATATATGGTTTAAAAATCTTGAATTTAAGAGCTTTCTTTCTAGATTCCAGGATATGGAGATTGATCATACCCTTGGATTTGAAAAACACTTTAAGCTTATAGAGGATCTTAATGAAGCAGATAAGGTTTTTGATAGTATTAAGCAGGTAGAAGGACAAGACCTTGGACTTGAGATGATTATAGAGGGTGAAGAGCTTCTTGGGGTATCCCTATGCTTTGGTGAGAAGCAGATATTTTTGATACTGCGTACAGGCATGATAACTGCGGATTATTTAGATGACAAGGTCTCGCAGCTACTAAAGAATAAAGTGCCCTTGGCTGTAATAGGTCTTAAAGAGCAGTTAGGTTTTTTGAAGGCAAATGAGAGGGATATGGTATTTGATAGTACCATTGCCTCATATCTTATGAATCCACTTACTGACACCTATCACTATGATGATATTGCCAGGGATTATCTTGGCTTAACCGTTCCATCTAGGGTTGACCTGTTGGGTAAGATGGGGCTTATAGAAGCTATGGAGAAGTTGCCTAAGGAATTTACCAGCTATGGATGTTATAGCGCTTATGTTGCATTTGCATCCGCTCCTAAGCTAAAGAAGTTACTTTCAGAAGAAGGAATGCTAAAGCTATTTGATGATATAGAGATGCCTCTTATATATACTCTGTATGATATGCAAGTACGGGGTATTCGTGTGAACAAGGAGGCCTTAAAGGAATACGGTGACCATCTGGAGGTGGGCATCATATCCTTAGAGAAGGAGATTTATGAGCAGGTAGGAGAGACCTTTAATATTAATTCTCCAAAGCAGTTAGGTGAAATACTATTTGATAAGCTAAGGCTTCCTTTTGCCAAGAAGACTAAGACCGGCTATTCCACCGCTGCTGATATTTTGGAGAAGCTACAGAGTGAGCATCCTGTTATTTCCATGATTTTGGAATACAGACAGCTTACCAAGCTAAAATCTACCTATGCAGATGGGCTGGCAGTATACATTCAGGATGACGAAAGAATCCATGGAAAGTTCCATCAGACTATAGCCGCAACGGGAAGAATAAGCTCTAAGGACCCTAATCTTCAAAACATACCAATCCGTATGGAGCTGGGAAGAAAGATAAGAAGAGTGTTTATTCCTAAGGAGGACTATGTCTTCTTGGACGCAGACTATTCTCAGATTGAGCTTAGGGTGCTAGCTCATATGTCCGGCGATGAACGACTCATAAATGCCTATAAGGAGGCAAAGGATATTCATAGAATTACTGCTTCAGAGGTCTTTCATACACCATTTGATGAGGTGACCCCTCTTCAACGAAGCAATGCAAAGGCTGTGAACTTTGGAATTATATATGGCATAAGCTCATTTGGCCTAGGACAAGATTTAAATATAAGTAGAAAAGAAGCTGAGCGCTTTATAGATAAATACTTTGAGACATATCCTAAGATTAAGAACTATCTTGATAAATTAGTGGCAGAGGCTAAGGAGAGGGGTTATTCAACCACATTATTTGGACGTAGAAGACCCATACCCGAGCTAAGCTCCAGTAACTTCATGCAACGATCCTTTGGTGAGAGAGTGGCAATGAATTCTCCTATTCAAGGAACGGCTGCAGATATAATAAAGATTGCCATGAATCGTGTGAATCAGAAGCTTAAGGATAACAATATGCGTTCACAGTTAATACTTCAGGTCCATGACGAGCTTTTAGTTGAGACTCATAAGGAGGAGGTAGATGAAGTAAGGCTTATAATGACCGAGGAAATGCTGGGTGCTGCCAACCTTGATGTGCCTCTCGAGACAGAGGTCAAGATGGGAAACAACTGGTATGAAACCAAATAAAGATGGGAAGCAACTGGTATAAACGAAATAACATCTGTAACTGATTAATATTTATGACGAGGGATCGTTTTTGAAAAAGAGAGTAGGGGGATAGTGTGAAAGATAAATCTTTCACACGGCAAATTTGTGCTCCACTAAACATGAAAATCATAGATTTTCATGTAGCAAGTTTGCGCACTGTTAGAAAGGAATGGTAATTTTTATGAAGGTTATAGGTATTACTGGGGGTATTGGAAGCGGAAAGTCTTTGGTAGCAGATATAATGATTAAAAAGTATAAGGCTTATTTAATCAATTCTGACAGGATAGCCAAGGAGCAGATGATGCCCGGAGGTATCAGCTATAAGGGAGTGGTTGAATACTTCGGTAAGGAGATTCTTATGGAGGATGGTACCATAGATAAAGGTAAGCTATCCCAAATAGTATTTAATGATAAGGATAAGCTTCTTAAGCTAAATAGCCTTACACACCCTAATGTCCTAACCGAGGTAGAAAAGGTAATTACTAAAAAGAGAGAGAGTAAGACTGTAGCTTATTGTATTATTGAAACTGCCTTAATGATTGAATCAGGCTATGATTTTGTATGTGATGAGGTATGGTATGTACATTCATCACCTAATTTAAGAAGAGACAGGCTTAAGCAGTACCGTAGCTATACGGACGAGAAGATTGACGCAATATTTACAAGCCAGAGTAAGGAAGAAGATTTTCTTAAGGCTTATAAAAAGGTTATATATAACGACAGTGATTTATTCAAGCTGGAATATCAGATTGATAGTCTTCTTAAAGGACAAGAAGAAATGGACAAGAGCCCTGTTTTTTCTTGACAAAAGGATTCAAATGGGTGATACTCTATAAGAATATTATGCTAGACACACACATTACAGGAAGATAGGAAGATTGACATGAAATTATGCACTATAGCAAGTGGTAGTAGCGGAAATTGTATATTTGTTGGCAGTGAGCGGACTAATTTGCTTGTAGATGCCGGCATAAGCGCAAAAAAAATTGAATATGGTCTCAATAGAATAGACATTAATCCTGACACGATACAGGGAATTTTGGTGACTCATGAGCATTCCGACCATGTATCTGGCCTAGGAATTATGGCAAGAAGGTATCACATACCAATATATGCTACATATGAGACAGCCATGGCTTTCCTTGGCAACAAGTCTCTTGGTGATATATCTGATGAGCTTATTAACTATGTTGAAGCCGACAAACCTTTTATAATAAATGATATAAGTATTGAGCCCTTTTCCACATCACATGATGCGGCAAATCCTGTATGCTATACAATGAAGATGGACAATGAGAAGGTAGGTATTGCCACGGACTTGGGTAAATATGATGATTATATACTTTCAAAGCTTGATGACTCAGATTTATTGCTGATAGAGGCCAACCATGATATAAATATGCTAATGGTAGGAAAGTATCCATATTATCTGAAACAAAGGATATTAGGAGATAGAGGACATCTATCAAATGATTCGTCCGCGGAGCTTATCAGCAAGCTACTTAAAAAGAAGAATCAGCAAATAATTCTAGCTCATTTAAGTAAGGAAAATAATTATGAGGAGCTCGCTTATGAAACTGTTTTATGTGAGCTGACAAGACTTGGGACCCTCTTATCGGACTTTAATCTAAGTGTTGCACGCAGGGATGTCCCCTCGGAAATGTTCACGAATAAGCAGATTAGTCCATGATAATTATCTTATTTTATGTGACATGTTTTTTATGTCACAATAAAATATAGTAATTATTATGGATAAGTGCAACGTGAGCTCAAAACTCGTAGAGTTTTGAGCTACTAATCTGCTTATTCATGAGATTTAATTATATAGAAAGGCGATAGAGGGAATGAAGAAGACAGTAATTACAGTGGTTGGTAAGGACAGAGTTGGAATAATAGCAAGAGTTTGTACTTATCTTGCAAACAATAGCATTAATATCCTGGACATTTCCCAGACTATTATTCAGGATTTTTTTAATATGATGATGATAGTTGATACATCAAAAGCTTCTAAGAAGTTTGATGAGATAGCTGAAGATTTGGAACAGCTTGGAGTTGAGATTGGCGTGGTTATCAAGACTCAGCATGAGGATATTTTTAACAAAATGCATAGAATATAGATGGGGGATTTGGGCGCATGATTAATATACATGAAGTCATCGAAACAAATAAGATGATTGAACAGGAAAATCTGGATGTAAGGACCATAACTCTTGGTATCAGCCTGCTCGA
>JAAYJU010000003.1 GCA_012522735.1 Clostridiales bacterium
CGGATTTGATTTGTTCTATACTAACACCTATAGCTCTAAAAGCAATTATTATCTATTAAAGAGAGGTATAGAAAATAAATATGATGCATTGATTAGCTTTGACGCAACACCCTATAATTACACCCCTATAGATAGAGATACTGACTATAATAATTATCAGATGCCCCTTGTTAGAGGGGTTAATAGTAGTGATCATATGGTGGCCTATCAGTCCTATGAAACTGAGTCGGCTATTTCACATCTGTATGCAAACCATGTTAGCTATTGTATTGCAGAGGAAATTGACCCCCTTAGTTTTGTAGAAATTGAAAACAATACTTATAGAATGATTAGCATTGATATGAGCATAATTAGTGACAGTATTAGCGTAGTTGTGGATTTTATATATAGTACTAGCATTGTGGGATGTGGATCGGTTAGCTATGAGTTGGGAAGTAAAATACTTAGCTCATCTGATGAGGGTATATATGTCTTCTATCGGCCATTTCCATCGGATTCTATAACTATTTCAAATTCTACAGGTCATGACTTGGATGTGTTTGCTTATGAACAGAGTGGATTACCCCATGTAATTCCTGTTAATAAACCTCCAGATGTTAATCTATATAGTAATATACCGGGCTATGATGGGGTGAAGAAGCATAATGAGAAAAATCGTATTTTTGAAATTACGGTTGAACTCTATAGTATTGATGAGGGTTTTAATCCTGATGCAGTATATGTTCCGGGTGAACTCTATTGCCAGCTACAATCCACAAGGGGGGAGTAGGTATGAGGATGGATAATACAAAGGATAAAGGCAATCGTGGATCGACACTTGTATTAATTGTAATCTGTGCATCCTTTATAATGCTTCTTACCTCGGTAATCCTATCCCTAACGGTTACAAACCGTCAGATGAAGACAGTGGATTATAGGGCAAAGGATAATTTTTATATGACTGAAACAGCTATCGATGAAATAAGGGTCGGCCTAGAGGAGTATGTAGCAAAGGCCCTTGAGGCATCTTATCTAAAGGTAATGGAGCAGTTTATAGATAATAGTGAGCTAGAGAGAAGAGATATCATGAGGGATGAATTCCTTGATAATCTGGAAGACTCATTATGCTCAAGTCCAGGCTATTATAGTATTGGACTTCTAGAGAATTTACTTTCTGATAACACAGGATTTTTGATTAGCTCAGGGGATAACTTATTTCTTCGAGATGATGATTCAATAACATTGAAAAATATAAGGGTAGTCTATGAGGAGGATGATGGTTATCTAACGACGGTTTCTACCGATATTGTAATACATACACAAGAAACAACCTTTTCTTCATCATTTAGAACACCTGCATTTGGCGGATATTCTATCATAGCTGATAAAATGATTAAGCTAGACGCAACAGGACTTGCCAATGGGGCAAGTATAAATGGCAGTATTTATGCCGGAGATAGTGGCATAGATATATTTAGCTCCCGGCTTGATATTAGTAATGGAAGCTATATCGTTACTAGGGGAGATATTGATGTAGGAAATAATAGTGTACTTAATATAAATAATAAACCCTCTATATGGGTAAAAAACATATTTCTTAAAAGTGATACCGCAGAGCCTTTCGAGATTAGCATTGATGGTAAATGCTATGTGGCAGATGATTTGACGATTGGTGGAAATAATAGCAGAGTTAGAATCCAAGGTGAATACTATGGCTATAGCTATGGGTACTATGGTGAGGGTCTAGTTACTCCACCATTGGACGCAGAGGCTAGCAGTGCTATTATTATTAATGGTAAGAATGCAGGATTAGAGCTCTCTGATATGGATGCTCTACTACTTGCTGGTCGCGCCTTTCTAAGCCCTGATCATGCTGGAGATTCCATGGAGGTATATACAGGGGAGTCTATAACTGTCAAGGATATGCAGATGGCATATCTTGTTCCAAGTGATTTTCTGTGGTGCCAGCATAATCCTGTGACACATGAAGAATACTTGGCAAAGCCAATAGGTATTCCCGATGTTGATTACAGCAGGTCTTCATTATTTCCTATTAATTTAGTGGATTATGTAGATGGCTTCTATAATCTTCATTATATAATTCATGGACAGCAATACAAATATTATTATCTTAAATTTCAATCTGAGACCAAGGCAAATAAATATATGCAAAAATACTATGAGCTCTTTCGTAATGGAAACGATCAGCTAATAAATATAGATGACTCTATGGGGAAGAATGTCGATAGTATTATGATGGATAGTACAATAAGCAATATATTCTTGACTGCAGGTAATATATTGACATATGAAGCTGGGTCGGCAAATCTTATAGATAACAATGTAGATTATGGTGATCCATCTTTTGATGCAATGAAGCAGATGGCAATTCAGCTTTCTAAGCGATATGACTCTATGAAAAGTAATTTAGAGCCAATATCGGCAAGTCCCGCTTATGATGAGAATTCTGTTTTTAATTCCATCATTGATTTGAGTAGGCTTGAGATAGCTCCAGCTAGGTCTACCTATTCAATAGACCTAGATGGAGAAGCTTACTATGTACATATTATTAATAATCCAGGTGCAACCTTTTATATTGCCGATATCCCTAATCATGAAAGACATGGCATGGTCATAGCTAGGGGATCTGTATGTGTAGACAAAAACTATCAGGGGCTTATATTAGCTGCTGAAGAGGTTGAGCTAAGACCCTCAGTTAATGTAAGTGCTTCAAAGAATATTGTGGAAGGCATCCTAAGGCAGGGAAATTCTAATATCAATAGTTACTTTAGAGATTATATCGATATAAGCGCTCCCGAGACAGGATCTTCTAGTGAAGGTATATCCGTAAGGAACTTGATAGAGCTTGTAAACTGGAGGAAGAATGAATAGTGGGGAATTGTATGAGAAGAGATCATAGGGGTATATCCATGATAGAAGTTATTATAGTAATTACAATCCTTGCCATGTTATCGCTAGGAGTTATTGGTATATATAATTCCTTGGGATTTGCCAATACTAAGAAGGCCGCCGGACACGTTAATAATTTGCTTAGTAAAGCAAGAATCGAAACTATGAGTAAAAAGGATAGGATATATACCTATATATACCAGATTGATGGGAGATTATACAGTCTACAATCCATTGTAGATGGTTTAAATACACATTCAGGAGGCGGACTTGATGTTTCGGTAGGTATGCCCTTTTCAAAGAATATTAGCTTGTTCTATATAGATGATGCGGGAGATACACACGAGCTTGAGGACAACCAGTGGATTTCTATAAGCTTTCTCAAGGATTCCGGGGCTTTTAACTCCTATTATTCAAAGATAATCTTTTCTAGTAGGAATGACTCAACATATATTACGTTTATAAAAGAGACAGGAAGGCATTGGGTTAATTAAGATCCTGAGGGGAGGAAAAAGGGTGAAACCGTATAATAAAGGGTTTACACTGATTGAACTGATTATTGCTATATCCATATCAGTAGTTGTTCTAGCTTCGCTTGCTTCTCTCTTATGGCAGTCTACTAACTACTACCGTAGGTCAAATGAGGAGATAAGCCTTCAGATGGAGGCTCAGACTATCTTGAATCAGCTTAAGGATTTGATAGTGGAAGCAGATAATGTAGAATTTGACATGACATCAGATCCACAGCTATTAAGAATACAGCAAGGCCTAGATAAATTATATGAGATTAGCTTAAATTCAGATAATACCCTTAGCTTTGTTAGGGCTAGTAAGGAAGCAGACGATTCTGTAAGTCGAACGGAGTCACAGCTATTTGGGATGTATGTATTGGATTTTCATGTAATAGAGCCTAGCCCTGATTACAATGCTGTAAAGATATCCTTTACCCTTCAAGGAGAGTATTCTACATATAGGGTAGAGGAAAGTGTTATTAATATTCGAAATCAGATTAAGCCGATGCAGTCCTATTGGTAAATAGGTAGAGAGGTGACTATGAGAAAGACTAGTATAATTAGGAGAATCTTATCTGTGGCATTTGCTTTGTGCTGCTTGTTTTTAGTAGTCTTTATAATCAATAAAGATAAAGTAAGGGTCACAGGAGCGCATGATCATGCTTATATGAAGTTTCCAGGCTTTGATTCATCTCAGCCTGAGGGTAGTGAAGCCCATCCCTTTATTATTCTAGAGATAGTTCCTCATCGTAGCATAGGTCAGATTGGCTATGTGGTAGGGGGCCAGGAGCCTGTGGATCTAGCGGCTATAGAAGCGGCTGGTAAATGGGGTGAGGTTAGAGGTCTTGCTCAGGATTCCTTTGTCCTTGATAGCCATGGTCCTTATACATATAAGAATGTAGAATTGTTTAGAAATAAAATATTAGAGGTGGATGAGGGCTATCATATTAGAGTTGTAACTATAACACCGGATAAGCTTAACGAAAATGTTGAAAGGTTCTCTAAATACTATGATTTATCTGATGGAGGAAATAATAATAAGCTACTATCTAGTACGGATATCGATGGTGAGATAGACCTAATTGCTAATGCTGACCTAATCTCTATAAGCCCCATGGGTCATGCAGGTAGTCCCCTAATAGACCTATGGCGTACATACGGGAGAGACACCTCCGGTGCGGATTATAGTAAAACATCCTTTAAGGATGCCGGAAATGATATTTCTTGGCAGGCAGCTATGGAGCTTTTCATGAAGGTTGGAATGGTAGAGAATAAGGCAGCCCTAATCTATGACTATAGAATAATGACAACAAGTGATGTAAGTGAGACCATAGGTAATTCAAGGTCTATACATCTCACAAGTGAGACAGGAATGGGCTATAGCAGTAATATATATAAGCTGTGTCTTATGTTAAAGCAATATAATCCTGAGGTATTCTTCGATATGTATTTGGATCCTAATAGTGTTAGTGGTGGAGCAAGAATAGTTAATGGTAATGACGGTAGTAGGACCACAGGTACTATTGTAATTCTAGATGAATATAATAATTCTGCTCCTTTAGATAAGCAGCTTCCTGCCGAGTCAAGAGTTTATTGGGGAGAGCACACCTTCCTACCTAGAAGTCCTTTCGGTCCTCTATCTAATGTGGGAGGAAGTCTGGAATATCAACAATACCTTAATGATAATGATATTATATTCAGTTATGTAGCAGGAACCGGCTCCTATCAGGATGCAGTTATACGAAATATATACCATTATAATGGGGGCTCCAGTATAGTTCAGTATTTTGATTTTTCATCCAGAGATGATTTGTGTGTTAAAGAGGATAAGGACGGCACGGGCTATGAGTTTAATAAGGAGCTGATAGATTGGCTTGAAGAGGAAGAGGGTACACGTCCTTCTAAGGCTACCCCACTGGAGGCAATATGGTATATCCTTAATTTGAGTCGCATGAAAGTAAGAGATATACGTATCCTTGAATTACAGCCCTGTAAGGATTTTTCTTTGACAGCGGAGGAAGTTAAGCTTATGCTTCCGGGACTAAAGGGAGCTATTACTATAGACAAGCAGACTACTGCTGAATTTATTGGAAAGCTTGATGATCTTAACAGTAGCTACGATATGATTTATATAGGAGCTAATAGCGGTACTTTGAATAGAGATGTCTATGGTAATACGGTCTATAATGACCCTGCACTTGATGGACTAATCTATCTCCATGTTGGTGACAGGATGGTTGCCTATGATGCTTTGAATGGAGCTATTAGGAACTCCTCAGGAAACATTATTAAGGCCAAGTATGGAATTATGGCTAGTAGAGATAAAATCATGAAGGGGCTTACAAGCGGTGCTGCCTCTTTCTTGAATATATCCTCAGATTCCATAGATTTTTATCGTTTTTCTGGCAATGATATAACCAATCTAAAATATCAGCAGCTGAAGGAGTTCGCCGCATCGGGATACCCGGTTATATTTGATGAGAAGTTACTTGATAGTAGCGATGATAGCTTAATAGATATAGACCTTGTTGACGATTCATCATATATATATAGATACTTGCAGGAGGGAAGAAATGTACCAAATTCAAATATAATACCTACCTCCTCTATTATAGATAATCAAACGTGGATTAAGAGCTTACTTAGTACCACGAGGCTATCTGTAACCATGATCGATGCACCAATGGATTATAACGGTGATATATCCACTAGAATTGTAGGCAGGAGTCTATCCTTCAAATTCAGAATTAATAAGCCGGACTATTCAGCTGACTCTGCTAGATATGACTGGGCTCTTTATGTAGATAATAATGCTGATGGTAAATATTCACCAGAGGAGATGATAAGGTATGGCACCAATGTATCCCATTCATCGGTTATATCCGTATCTCATAACCTACCTGAAGAGGATTATTCAGATGTCATACCATGGATTTTAAAGATAAATGAATCGGGAAATAAAGAGATAAGAACCCAGGCTGAGGGCATGGCTGCTTTTCACCAATCAGATGATGATAGTGATAGAACAATTATAAGTGTATTACAGATAACTAGTGATAATTCCACTATCCACCTAGAGAATTTGTTGAATCCAAGTTCAGGAAAGACCACACTGTTTTACGAATATACAAAGGATTTAAAGGATTTTTCAATAGATGTTAAGACAATTAAGGTATCTGACTTCCTTAAAATGTACAATCCCAATGCTCCCTATAATGGTACAGTATTTGATCCATATAATCCTAAGGGAACAAGTAAATTCATATATACCATTGATGGGGAGAAAAAGTACTATGACATGCTGATTCTGGGATTTGGAGATTGCTATACAGATATCAGTAATACATATAATGCATTGGATGATATCACCCATTACATTCAAACGGGAAGAAGTGTTATGTTTACCCATGATACGACTTCATTCGTTAATATGGAGCAAAGTAGCTTTACACCTGTCAGCTATGGTTTGACTTTCTGGGGCTATGGAATAAATCGATTCTTCAGAAATACCTTAGGCTTGGATCGATACGGTGTAATGAGAAGGGCGGGAGATACAACACCATATGATATGGCATTTATGCCAAGTCAGGCACAGAACATCTATGGAGGAGCAAGCCAATATCCTGAGCGTCAGGGGCTTAGCTATCCAGTATTAATGGCATATAGCAATCCGGGAGTAACAGGTAATAACAATCCTCATGCAAATAGTATTCAAGATGCAAATAAAAAATATCCTGTATTCTCAGAAGGAAATGACTTTAAAATAGGTAATAATATTTCAAACTATCATACAAGGAAGGTGTCAAAGGTTAATGATGGGCAGATTACCTCTTATCCCTATGTGATACCCGATGAATTTATAATAGGGAGGTCTCATGCACAGTATTATGAACTGAATATGGAGGATGACGAGATAACAGTATGGTTTTGCCTATCAGATGACGTTGCCAACGGAAAAGGTCCATATTCCATATCTCCTAACGATGTTAGAAATAATTACTATATTTATAATAAAAAGAACCTTACCTATACTGTCGTGGGCCATGAGGCTATCGATACGGAGTACACCATCGGTACTAGTAGCAGCTTTGGTGAATATGAGGTTAAATTATTCATAAACTGTATGATAGCTTCATATCAAGCGGCTCTAAATGGCCCTGAGGTAGTAATCACCAATAGTGATGCACGGCTTAATACATCCGGTGAATATATTATGATGTCAAGCACCGAGAATTTTGAAAGTACCAATATACCTGCACCTGCAAAGACGATAACATTTAAGGCAAATAACCCAAATCTCACCACTGCTATCCTTACAGCTAGAATTTACAGATATAACTCTTTGGGTGAGGCTCTGCTTATCAAACCAGAGGTATTCCTTAAGGATACCACAATTAAGCCCCCTGACTCGGTAGATGGGGAGGGTGTCATAATTGAAGCCTATAGAGAGTATTCATTTGATTTAAGTCTTGGTGCATCAAATGATTATATCAATGGCATGGCAAGTATATATATTGAGGTTAGCGACGATGATGAGAACTTGCATGGAGGGGCAAACGGCAGTATAATTCCCTTAAAGCTTTTTGATTTGGATTAGAATCAATATAAAGTAAATATGACAGGTATTAATGATGAAATGCTACCTGTCATTTTTATTGCATATTTTTAATAATATGATAAACTTATTTTTAATATAGAATAAGGGGAAGAGGTTATGACATATGAGGATGCAAAGGAATTTATAAAGGAAGCAAGTAAACTGGGTAGTGTTCTAGGATTAGATGCTATTTCTGAGCTTATGAAACGTCTAGATAACCCACAGGATAAGATAAGGATTATTCATGTTGCGGGTACAAATGGAAAGGGTTCAACAATTTCATTTCTATCCACAATCCTGGCAGCCGGAGGCTATAAAGTGGGAAAGTATACATCACCTTCTGTATTCTCCTATCGTGAAATGATCCAAATTCTAGAATATGGCAAGCCCGTCGTGATAGAAAATAAGAATTCGAATAATGGTTATGGACTTAGCATGGGTTATATCAGCAGAGACAATGTATGTAAGGCTATAGAGCTTATTAAACAGGCTTGTGAAGATATGGTTAGGGATGGATATGCCCATCCTACCTCTTTTGAGATAGAAACTGCTTTGGCTTTTATCTATATGTATTGGGAACAGGTGGACTTTCTGTTACTTGAGACTGGTATGGGGGGAAGGCTTGATGCCACTAATGTAATTAATCAACCCATATGCAGTATAATTACTTCGATAAGTATGGATCATATAGAGTATCTGGGAGATAGTCTGAAAAAAATAGCTATTGAGAAGGCGGGTATCATGAAGCCAAATGCCCCTGTAATTACCTGTAACCAACAACCTGAGGTTTTAAATGTATTGAATAAAAAAGCCAAGGAGCTAGGGATAAGCCTTTTCCTTTCGGATTCATCAAAGGCTCAAATGATTACATATGATAATAATTATACGGAATTCTCATATCCTACTGATAATATACTGACAAAATATAGAATAAAGCTATTGGGCAAATATCAGGTTATAAATGCGATTCTTGCCTTAGAGACTGCAAATATAATTAATGACATGGGTTATATAATTAAGAAAGAAGCTATTAAGATGGGCTTAAGATTTGCAGTAAACCATGGAAGGTTTGAGCAGATTTCTAATAGGCCAGACATCTATATTGATGGTGCACATAATGAGCAAGCGGCTTTGCTTCTAAGGGATTCGATTGAAATTTACTTTACAAATCGCAAATTAATATTTATGATAGGTGTATTAGCTGATAAGGACTACAAAAGCATGCTAGATATTCTGGCTCCTTTGGCCGATACTATTATTACATTAAGACCCAATAACTCCAGAGCATTAGCTTCCGATATACTGGCAGATGAGGCAAGGGCTTATTGCCAGAGGGTATTCGATGAAAAAGATATAGAGCATGCACTAAATAGAGCGTATCTGGAGGCTGATCCCAACGATGTTATAATAGCATTTGGCTCATTATCATTTTTAGGAAGTCTGGTCAGCATTTTAGAAGTACGAAAGGATGAAAGAGATGATTGATGAAGTAAAGATAGAGCAAGCAGTCCGATTGCTATTGGAGGCAATCGGTGAAGATATATCAAGAGAGGGCCTTAATGAAACCCCCGAAAGAATAAGTGAGATGTGTAGAGAGCTATTCGGTGGGATAGGAAAGGATGCAGCTGACCATCTTAGTGTCACATTTAATACCGAGAGTAATGAGATGGTATTAGAGAAGGATATTACCTTCTATTCCATATGTGAGCATCATTTGCTTCCCTTCTTTGGTAAGGCTCATATTGCCTATATTCCTAATGGAAAGGTTGTTGGCCTTAGTAAGCTTGCAAGAACAGTGGAGACATATGCCAGAAGACCTCAGATTCAAGAAAATCTTACAGCACAGATTGCAGATGCTGTTATGGAATTTCTAAAGCCTAAGGGAGTAATGGTAATTATGGAAGCAGAGCATCTGTGCATGTCCATGCGTGGAGTCAGCAAGCCAGGAACTAAGACAGTGACTTATATTTGCCGTGGAGAGTTTGAAGAGGATAAATCTCTGCAGTCTGCGGTGTTTCAATTGATAAAGTGAGCGGTACCAGGTAACAGGTGACGGTACCTGACAGCGAACAAGAATGGAGAGTAATAATATGATAATTGGTAGCAAGGAGTTCCCACTTGGAAAGCGTACCTATGTAATGGGAATATTGAATATAACCCCTGATTCCTTTTCTGACGGTGGAAAGCATAATCGATTAGATGAGGCTGTGGACCATGCTCTAAGGATGGTAGAAGAGGGCGCGGATATTATCGATGTCGGGGGAGAATCAACAAGACCGAATTATACCATGATTTCGGACCAAGAGGAAATCGAAAGAGTCGTTCCCGTAATAGAAGCCATAAGAAAGAAAACCAATATCCCCATATCGATTGACACATATAAAAGCAAGGTGGCAGATGCCGCATGTCAAGCTGGAGCAGACTTAATAAATGATATATGGGGAATGAGATATGATCCCGACATGGCAAGAGTAGCGGTAAAAAATAATGCCGCTGTATGCCTTATGCATAATCGCAAGGCTATAGATTATAAGGACTTTTATAAGAATTTTATTAATGACTTAAATAAAAGCATAGCTATTACTTTAGATAGTGGCATATCAAAGGAGAGGATCATTCTTGATCCGGGCATAGGCTTTGCAAAGACATACGAGATGAATCTGTATCTTTTAGGTCATCTAGAGAAGCTCCATGAGCTGGGATATCCGATTCTTCTGGGCTCATCCCGTAAATCGGTTATAGGACTTACCCTAAATGAACCTGCCACGAATCGTCTGGAGGGAACTCTGGCGACTACAACAATAGCAGTGATGAAGGGATGCCAATTTGTAAGGGTGCATGATGTGAAGGAGAATATCAGAGCGATACGAATGACGGAGGCGATTATACATGGATAGGATAACTATATCGGATTTAGAGGTATTTGCATACCATGGAGTACTAAAGGAGGAGAACTCCTTGGGGCAGAAGTTCTTAATATCTGCCGAGCTTTATATGGATGTATCTGAAGCCGCAAAAGATGACGATATATCAAAGTCAATCAACTATGCGAATATATGTAAGGAAATTGATACGTTTTTAAAGAACCATACCTTCAAGCTTATTGAAACCATGGCTGATAGACTTGCAAAGCATCTTTTGATTTTATATAAGAACCTAGATGAGATATGTATTAAGATTAAAAAGCCTTGGGCTCCTATATTAATGACATTAGATACTGTCTCTGTAACTGTAAATAGAAAATGGCATAATGTTTATCTAAGTCTTGGTTCAAATATGGGGGATATGGAGGATAATATAAATAAGGCAATCATACTTCTGGACAAAGAAGAAGATTGCCATCTTATTCGTGTATCTACACTTCGTCTTACAAAACCAGTGGGACCGGTAAAACAAAATGATTTCTTAAACGGTGCCTTATATATGAAGACCCTTAAGAACCCTTATGAGCTTTTGGCCTTAATTGGTTCAATAGAAAATGAATTAAAACGTGTTAGAGAGATTCACTGGGGTCCCAGAACCATTGATTTGGACATCCTATTATATGATGATCAAATCATACAATCTGAGGAATTGATCATTCCCCATGTGGAGATGGACAAACGATTATTTGTGCTGGAGCCTATGGCAGAGCTTGCTCCCTGGCTTAGACATCCTGTACTTGGGGTGACGATGAGGGAATTACTCGGTACCTGGTACCACAATCCGGTGTAAACGGTACCAGGTACCGAGCAAGGTAACCACAATCCGGTGTAAACGGTACTAGGTACCGAGCAAGGTAACCACAATCCGGTGTAATCGGTACCAGGTACCTATTCTTTGTTCAGATTTGGGGGATTGAAGGCCCCAAGCTTTGAGCTACCGTCAGCGCTTATAATATAGGTGTTACTATTATCAAAATCCTTAAAGAAAACATAATTATTAGTTACATGGATTTGTTTAAAATTTCCATCAAGTAAGACCTCAGATTCCATAGTTGTAAGATCTAACCGGCATATTTTACTTTTGTTCATATTATCTATTTGATAATAAAGGTATTTGCCCGAGTTTGTAATATTAAATGTGGAGGTACGATCCTTAACAAGGACGATACGATCAGAGCCGTCTTTATTCATCCTGTTAATGGAATAATTATTAGACTGATCCATATAGTAAATATAGTCTCCAATAAACATAGGATATGCGAAATTACCCTCTATACATGCTCTGGTGGTAAAGCTTGATAGGTCAAGACCGTTGATATTATGATCATTATTTACCCCAACGTAGTAAACCTTGTTATCTATTAGTTTCGAGGGTATGACAGCCTCCCTAAGAAGCAGTCTCTCCAATGATCCATCAGTCTGATTGCGGTAAAGGAAAAGTCCTGCGTTCACATCATAGTTCTGATAATATACATGGTTACCAAATACGGTAACATGACTTCCGGGGTTACTGCTTATAAGCTTAAGGCCTTTACCATTTTGCTTTATACGATATATCCCTGTGTTATTAAACATAAGAATACTACCGGATGCGTTCTCTCTTGTATTATTAGCACGGAGATAATAGATGTAGTTTTCGTCCACATTTATATAAGCGGCCTTATCATAATGTAGCTTTTTTATGCTTTCAGCATCGGCATTAGAATTCATCACATATAAGCTACCATCATCATTGTCATTACTGAAATAAATTTTTCCGTCTCTTTCACTAAACAAGCCGCCATTATAAATATTACCTGAGGTATTTCCTACTAAGTCCTCATCATTTAGATAAGTACGACCGGAATTATACACAAGAATACCACCTAATACAATGACTGTAATGAAAACGAGAGTAAGTAAAACCTTTTTTACAGTTGACAAATAAAGCACCCCCAGAATATTAATTAATATGAATATTATATATCGACAATTGATAATATGCAATTGCAAAAAACGACATTGACCTTTGGAGGGCATATATGAAAGATTTAGCTGAAATCAGAAAAGAGATTGACCAGGTTGACAAAAAGCTATTAGAGCTTTTTGAATTAAGGATGGGTCTATCTTTAGATGTGGCTGATTATAAGAAACAAAGAGGCATGCCAGTATATGATGCTGAAAGAGAAAAGACAAAGCTTGAAAAGCTTAGAGAAATGTCAAAAAACAAGGAGAATGCAGATGCTGTGTCAGATTTATTTACGCAGATAATGCTACTAAGCAGAAGAGCACAATATGGTGCTCTTAAGATATACGATGATTTGGGCTTTACATCGGTTGATAAGATTCAGCTAGAGAAGACAAGCAAGATAGCCTATTACGGAGAAACGGGCTCCTATACTGAGCAAGCCATGCTGGAGTATTTTAATAAGCAGGGCATAGGGATTCCTATGAATACATTTGAAGAGGTTATGAAAGCTCTTACAATTGGGCAGGCTGATTATGGTGTACTTCCAATAGAGAATTCTTCGACAGGAACTCTTTCTGATATATTTGATTTATTAGCAGAATATGATAATTATATTTTAGGAGAGCATGTAATTAACATCGACCATAACCTTTGGGGGCTTCCTGGTGCGAATATGAAGGAGATAAAAAGGGTATATTCTCATCCACAGGGCTTACTTCAGTGCTCAAACTTTTTAAAGAAGTATCCAATGATAGAGCAGCTAGAGGGAGGAAGTACCGCAAGCTGTGCAAGAAGAGTTCTTCAGGAAAATGATAAGACACAGGCTGCCATTGCGAGTAAAAGAGCCGGTGAAACCTATGGTTTAGAACTATTGCAGGCTTCTATTCATAATGAAGAGCATAACCAAACAAGGTTTATAGTAATATCAAGCAAAAGAATATATTTATCTACAGCAAAGCGAATCAGCATTTGCTTTGTATTACCCCATAGAAGCGGATCACTATATCATATATTGTCGCACTTCATTCACAATAATATCAATTTGACCAGAATTGAATCCAGACCAACTAAGGGAAAGGCATTCAACTACCGCTTTTTTGTGGATTTTGAGGGTAGTCTTGAGGATGACCAGATTAAAAATACTCTTTATAGTATAAAGGAGGAATCCTTAGAGCTAAAGCTTCTGGGTAGCTATGTTCCCGTATAATATTTAGTTCATAATTATTTCAAATTCTAATCACAAAGTGAACACAACCTACTGCTAAGATAATATTAATCAAAACATTTTGGCGGAAATATTACCTCCGTTAGATGTTGTCAAAGGTTTATAGTTTTGTTAGGAGGTTTGGAATATGAGTGAGAAAAAGAAAAAAGGATTTTTTCGAAGAGTAATTGGCTTGACTGTAGCAGCGCTAGTCTTTGGAATTATTGCTGGTGCTTCAGCCTCAGGTTATCATTATCTTTTTGGTAATAAGAATAATAGTAATGATATAGTCGTTATAGATGAAGAAAAAAGAAACTTAGAGGATGGATCGGTTATAGAATTATCAGACGAGAATTCAATTACCGCTACTAATACAAAGATAGAAGGAATTATCACTGATGTATCTGACGTAG
>JAAYJU010000035.1 GCA_012522735.1 Clostridiales bacterium
ATTATGGGAACTGATTTACCCCTTTGTTATTATGAAACAACCCCACATAGATTTCTACGGAAATACCCAAAAGGAATTAAAATTATCTAATTCGTCTTCATAATCGTCAACATCTTCCTCTTCAAAGCCATTATCGGTAGGTGGTGCATAGGGTGGTTCATCCTCATAGTATATACCGGAATGCACGGTGCATTTGTTCTTTGGAAGTATATAAGGAGAATCATCTGTTACTCCTGTTTCGACTTTATTCAGATATACATCTTCCTTGTGGCTACCTATAGGGCAAAATTCTGTAGCAAGAGCAGAGGATTCCTTACAGATAGTGGCCTTTACATGAACGTCACATTTTTCCGTAGGTTCAGAGCCCTTAGCAAAGTATTCAACCCTTACTGTATTACCACCAATATAATGGTCGCATAAGCCTTCTACAGCCAATTTACCTGATTTCTCACATATATTTGCTGTTACAATGGAATTTGGCATGGTAAATGTCTTCTTCTCAAGTCCCTTTTCAATATGAATTCTTTCCATAATTGTTCGCCATATCACTCTATTAAAGCTACGCTCGGTCTGGGTTCTATTATTGTCAAAGCCCGCCCAGATAGTAGCTGTATAATAAGGAGTATAGCCGCTAAACCACAGGTCGTTATAATCTGATGTTGATCCCGTCTTACCGGCTACCGGCATATCTATTTCCTGAAGCTTTAATGCCTTACCCGTACCCTTAGTTACTACATCTTCCATGGCATTTGTAAGTAGCCATGCTGTAGATTCCTTTACAACCTGTTCCTTAGTCGGTTCGTTCTCGAGTAATACCTTACCGTTAGCGTCTAATATTTTTGTATAGAATATCGGCTCTGTATACACACCTCTATTAGCTAGGGTTGCGAAGGCCGCTGTTAATTCCATATTAGATACACCATCGGTAAGACCTCCTAATGCCATAGGGTGATTAATATCAGATACAACTCTACCATCAGCCTCTGTCCTTGATTCAACTATGCTAGTGAAGCCTAGTTTCTTAAGATAATCATAGCCAACCCTTGGGGTTACATCAGCCAAGGTCTTTACTGTAACAATATTCATAGAATCATAGATACCTTTTCTAAGGGTAGATAATCCTTCATATTTCTTTGTGGTTCTCCAATTACTTACCTCGGTTTCGGTATCAGGATAGTAGTATTTCGTATCGTCTTGGACACTAGCCAGTGTAAAACCAGCACTATCAAGAGCGGGTAAATAAGTTGATAAAATCTTAAATGTTGAACCTGGCTGTCTTACTACTGGATTAGTAGCCCTATTTAAGGTTCTGTTACCTGTCTTGTCACCACGACCACCCATTATAGCAAGTACATGGCCGGTATACTGGTCCATAACCACAAAGGAGATCTGAGGTTGTATAGTCATATCAACCTTCTCGCCTAAAATTATATCACCTTCATCAAGCTTGGCATTCTTAAATTCATCTATCTTACTCTGCATATCCTCCTTATCAATGAATAAGAGTGAGAATTTGCTGCCCTTATCATCGGCATATATATCATCGGGGTCAGAGTAATCCTTAAAATATTCTAAAAGGTCATTGCCATGATAATGTATGGTGGTTTTCTCTTTATCATTCTTTTGTATAGATAGGGCATAGGTTAACTCCCAGTAGGATATACCCATCTCTGGAAAGAAGGATTCATCTGAGAACACCTCATCAACTATTCTTTGTATAGTGGGATCCTGTGTAGTAATTATTCTTAATCCACCGCTATATATTAAATCAAGGGCTTGAGACTGAGTATATCCCAGCTTTTCCTGTAAGTCCTTCATTACCTGTACAATTAATTCATCGGTAAAATAAGAGTAATATGAAGCGGAAGCATATTCCTCATTTATCGTGCTAATTCTTGAATATACATCATCTGCCATAGCGTAATCAAATTCTGCCTGAGTACAGTAACCAAGCTCTAGCATCTTTCTAAGGACATCATTCTTTCTGGTTTCATTCCTATCAGGATTTGTAATAGGATTATGGTATGCAGGAAGTTGGGCTATAGCTGCCAGTACGGCGGCTTCGGATAAGGATAGCTCGCCGACATCCTTTTTAAAATACCTCTTAGAGGCCATCTGAACTCCATAGGTTCCCGAGCCGAGATTAATAGTATTAAGATAGTACTCGAGAATTAAATCCTTATCCAATTTATTCTCAATCTGGATGGCTAGGAATTGCTCCTGGATTTTACGCTCCAGACGGTCAATGAAATTTTGCTCTCTGCCTCCATTAAATATTTGGGCTTTTAGCAATTGTTGTGTGATTGTACTGGCACCCTGGTCAAATTCTCCACCCTTGACTCCCAGTACAAAGGCTCGGAATATACCTCTTATATCGATACCATCATGCTCATAGAAACGTTCATCCTCAATACTGACAAAGGCATTTTGCACTAACTTAGGAATTTTACTAATCTCAATGTATTCTCGGTTAGCATGCGCACCTACTAAGTGTTCTATAACATTGCTTTCACTATCATATACATATGTGGTATATCCCTTGGGGACAACATCAATTTGTGAAATGTTTGGAGCACTGTCAACTAATCCTTTTATATAGCCAAGACCGGCGTATACGCCTATAATGACCGCTACAACTGCCATAGTTATTATCAAGCGGAATAGAGTAACCCGCATCTTAGATGTAAGACGTCTGGAAGTTGACTTTATATATTGTTGTTTTTGTTCTATACCTTTTTTACTATAATTCATAATTCCCTCCAATATGCATAAATGCATTTATACATTTGATCATGCATGGATAACGATAAATAGAGTATATCAAATTATAAGCATTAAATAAAGTAGAAATTCATTCTAACTAAGTAATTACCAGAAAAAGGATGCCAAAACGAGCATCCATAATAATAATATTTGTAATTTGCATTTTTCTATAAAATTTTCGCTTTGTTGATTTTTTAACATTTCATATTCACGAATCGTGTAGATGATGTCGAAATATTTGGAATTAGAAACAAAGGTGCGCTTAAAACTGCTTTAATTTTCCAAATAAATGGTATATAATAGGATTTGTCAGTCGTTTTTGTTATTTTATATAATTTGGGGGTAATAGTATGAGAAAGATGGAATTACTGTTTATGAATGAAGTGACTTTGGAGGATGACAGAATGATGCGACTAGAGTATAATCTTACTGAAAATCAAAGCATCGACAATGAGGAGCCTTATTATGGAATACAGATTATCAAGTATCTGGATGATAATTTGGAAATGGAGGAGGTATGTGGGGTCTCTTATTCTAAGGATAAGGTAAAATCAATTACAAAAATCTTATTCCAACATGTTGTGACTCCGATTTCTATGGTAGAAATCATTGACGACTTAATCACACTAGAAGCTGTATGATCTAACTATTAAATAGGTGTACTTTGCCATTAATAACTGCAAAGTATGCCTTTTTTATTTCAATAGGTGATAATGAACCATTAGAAAGATCTGCCAGATTATTATTAAAGCTATCAACCTTACCTAATGGAACTAATAGATCCAGGGTTACAAGGTCGGTGTATTCTGATGAAATGAGAGGAAAATTCTCCTGTCCCATAAGATATTGTATCTTACCGACAAGATTGTAATCTGTAATTAGCCGGATGTGGATTCCGGCTTCTTTCTTAATAATAATACTATGTTCAAGGCCTTCTACAGTAGCTGATTGATATGCCTTTACAAGCCCGCCTGTTCCAAGGAGTGTTCCCCCAAAATAACGGGTTACAACTACAACAAGATTGGTTAGCTCCTTAGCAATAAGTACATCAAGCATAGGTTTGCCTGCAGTTTGGCTAGGCTCACCATCATCTGAGTATCGCATAATTGGGTTATTTCTTCCTATTATATATGCATAGCAATTATGGGATGCATCCCAATATTTCTTCTTTAAATCATCAATAAATGAAAGGGCTTCCTCTTCGGTATCTGCAGGACTGACAGTAGCAATAAACCTGGATTTTTTCATGACGATTTCACCTATACCGCCCTTATATATACTATAATAAGCTTCCAAGCTCTGTTCCATATGGCATGTCCTCCATCAAATATTATTTGCTTTTTTAATTATAGCAATACACAAGACCCAAAGCAAGGCATATATGACTTCAAAACATATGTTTGCATTTTACTCTGGAATGGGATATAATATGCACGTATAAGCAGATTAGTCCATGTTAATTGAGTTTCTAATCTGCAAACTCAATATTTTACTAGGAGTTGGTAGCGTGGATTTATTTGATTATATAAGAGACAATAAGATGAAAAAGGAAGCCCCTTTAGCATCACGGCTTCGTCCTCTGACACTAGAGGAGGTAGTAGGGCAAAAGCATATTATCGGCAAGGATAAGCTTCTTTATCGTGCAATTAAGGCGGATAAAATCAGCTCTATTATATTCTATGGCCCTCCGGGAACAGGTAAAACCACCCTAGCTAAGGTTATAGCTAATACCACAAGCTCCTTATTTACTCAGATTAATGCAACCGCATCGGGAAAGAAGGATATGGAGGCTGTTATCTTAGAGGCCAAGAATAATCTGGGTATGTACGGGAAAAGAACCATAATGTTTATAGATGAGATTCACAGATTTAATAAGGGTCAGCAGGATTATCTTCTACCCTTCGTGGAGGATGGAACTATTGTATTAATAGGGGCTACCACGGAGAATCCATACTTTGAGGTTAATTCAGCTTTGATATCCAGATCTATAATTTTTGAATTAAAGCCCTTGGATAAAGAAGATATTAAAATTCTTTTATCTAGAGCGGTTACGGATGAGGAGCGGGGTCTTGGTGCTTATAAGGCTAAGCTTCATGAAGATGCCTTGGAGTTTCTCGCCGATGTGGCAAATGGAGATGCAAGGGCCGCTCTAAATGCCATAGAACTAGGAGTGCTTACCACTGAACGGGCAGAGGACGGGTATATCCATATTAATATAGATGTGGCTTCGGAATGTATTCAGAAGAGGGCCTTAAAATACGATAAGGATGGGGATAATCATTATGATACCATATCGGCATTTATAAAGAGTATGAGAGGATCAGATCCGGATGCAGCAGTATATTACCTAGCTCGTATGCTCTATGCGGGAGAAGAAGTGGCATTTGTTGCAAGAAGGATTATGATATGTGCAGCTGAGGATGTGGGAAATGCCGATCCCAATGCTCTTGTAGTGGCTGTTAGCGCATCATTAGCGTCGGAGCGACTTGGTATGCCGGAGGCACAGATAATATTATCACAGGCAGCGACCTATGTAGCCTGCGCACCTAAAAGTAATTCGGCTGTCAATGCAATCGGAGCGGCGATGAAGGTGGTCGAGAATGAGAAGACTGCGACTATTCCTCCCTACCTACAGGATGCCCACTATAAGGGAGCAGAAAAGCTCGGACACGGAATCGGCTACAAATACGCTCATGATTATAAGAATCACTATGTTAAGCAACAGTATCTGCCTGATGAGATAAAGGATTATGTATTCTATGTACCATCAGATAATGGATATGAGAAAACTATACAAGAATATTTCAAGAAAATAAAAGAGGAAGAATAACATCTTAAAGATACTATTCTTCCGTTTGTCTATACTTATTTATCTGGTTAATCATTATTTTCTTGCTTGTCTATCTCATCTTTCTCTTCTGATTTGTTATACTCGGCCTTCCTATGAACATACTTATATACCGCTACAAAGCAATAAATTATAATAGGTATAATAACTGCTAAAAAGACACTGGCCATAAATAACTGAGGATATTCGTCTGAAAAGAAAACTCCTATTATAAATGATATGACATATAGTGACAATATAGCTGTAATACCTATAATGGCAGCTATTCTTTTTGTCTTAGAATGTTTCATGGTGTATATCCTTTCCTTTTATTCAACCTTAAACTTCTGTATCTCATTTGTCAGACTGTCTGTATGGGAATCCAGCTTGGCAGCAGAGTCGTTAAGACTTTCAACTGAATGTAGCTGATCGTTTGAGGTCTGGCTAACATTTTCTGAAGCCGCAGCTATCTCTTCTAGTACAGCGGATATATTCTCAACAGAGGCTAGAGTAAGGACTCTTGTCTCATCTATACTATCCACATTTTCTGAGATTTGCTTTAGGAAGACTACAAGCTTTTCTACGCTCTCATTGATATCGTGATAGGAATCTGTGGTGTTTTTCACAGCACTTTCCTGAAGCTTTAGGACACTTTCTGCACTTCTGGCTGTTTCTACCACATTTGTTGTATCCTCCAAAATACTATCTATAATTTGTTTGATATCATTTACAGAGGATTTGGATTGCTCTGCCAGATTTCTAATCTCACTTGCCACTACCGCAAAGCCTCTGCCGTATTCACCTGCACGGGAGGCCTCGATGGAGGCATTAAGAGATAGAAGGTTAGTCTGATTCGCGATATCATTTATAACATTTATAATTTCACTAATAGAAGAGGATTTCTCTGCTAGCTTCTCGATTTCCTTAATAATTGCTATTGTAATATTGATTGTAGATGAGGTCTGTCTGTTTAGCTCATCGGATATGACTGTTCCTTCGTTAACCCGATCCTTTGTGTTATCTGCAATCAGTCCGATATCCTTAGTATTATCACTAACCAGTTCAATTTTCTTATTCAAGGTATCCATCTGAATTAAGCATTGCTCAGCCTCTAGGGCCTGTTGGTTTACTCCTTGCTCAATTTCATTCATTGCTCTTGAGATATCTCCTGAAGATTTTAGGAAGGTTTCAGAAGCCTTGGATACATTGGACGATGATTGGGATACTTCCAAACTTAGTGTCTTTACCTGCTGGATTAATTGCTTCATATTATTAACGGTAGCTTGTACTTCTGCTGACAGCACACCAAATTCATCCTTGCGTCCGGTCTCTAGCTGTACTGATAAATCCCCCTTAGCGGCTCTTCTAAGAACAGAGTTGATATTTCCTAAGATTTGATTAACACTGGTGGACATTATTAACGCTATTAGTATGGCAATTATACAAGCGATTATTACAATAATAACAGTAGTCTGTTTGATGTTATCAGCTTGACTGTTAATAACTGATAAAGGCATCAAAGAGCAAATCAGTGCTCCTGTATCACCTATTTTTGAATATAAGAAAAGGTATTGCTCACCTCTATACATGACATTGTCTGAACCAGAGGTTTCCCCAGAAGCTACTGCATCATGATAAAATGATTCACTTGTAAATATAATTTCAGAAGGATCCAGAGGGATCTCTTTGGTGGATTGATCAATAACTTCCCTTCCGTCGGGAGTAATTAAGCCTATATAACCTGAAGCATCAAAAGATAAGTCTGCAAGAATTCTATTTATTGTAGAAGCGTTGATATCAATTATTAATACTGAATCAGTTCTTCCAAAGGCTCTAACTAAACGCATGGAATAGTCATCAGGGCCCGTCTGTAGCTTTTCGTCAAGATAATCATCCTGTCCATCCCATAAAACCTTCAAAGGATTTTTGGCTATAAATTCACCAATATCTGTTTTGGAAAGTCCTTCATAAAACCCGTCTTCTATCTGAAGCTGTGCTGACATAATTGGCATGACAGTATCGGATATCATATAAATATTTTTAATAAACTCATCCGATGTTATCTTTACTGAAATGGAGTTGGCATTATTATTTCGGATTGTCATATGCTCCATCATATCGCCTACATTTCTCATATAATTCATAAGAGCAGTATCGCTGGCATATTGATTACTGGTTGCCTGAACATTCTGTAAGCCAAAGCGTATATACTCCGCAGTCATATTGATAGAATCAGCGGTAGATTTTTCATAATTACTCTCAATTCCTGATGCTGCTTGGTTGTATGAAACAACCCCGAGTATTATTATACAAGCTACAGGAACCAAAAACATGGAAAATAGCTTAAACCGTAATGAAGATAAAAATTTTACATTGCTCTTATCCCATCCGCTATGTTTCTTTCGCATCTGAAAAATAGATTTTATCCTTTCCAATAATCCTTCGTACCATCTCTTCATATTTTCCTCCGTATGTAACTGTTTTTTTGACAATGTACTTATAATAAGTGACTATAAATATATTCCAATTATATCATCTTGTTCCTATAAATACAATTAATTTAGTATTTTTAGCACCTTCTATAAGACTTAGTGTTAAATGTAAAATCATGTTTTAAATTAGAAAATATTTTGATATAATATGTTTAAGATACTTTTATCAAGGAGGAATAAGATGGATAGTGAATATCGCAAGCCCTTCGAATACGAAGAGGAAAAGAGAGGTTTAATCTTATTATTTATTGTTATGATATTGGCAATTGATATTTTGCAGACTTTATCATTTGCATCGCAGGAGAATAAGTACCTAGGGCACATAAGGATTCTTAGTATTGGCTTTTATATTATGGCTGCTATATTTATAGTATACATAATATATACAACTGTCATTGTATTTAATATGAAAGGAAAATTTGTATTAGCGGCTAAGAGATATATAATAATTAGAACCATATTTTCCCTGTTCAATTTTTTACTTATATTTTATAATGTTCTTCAGCATGAAAATCTTATCGGTGAGGCTCAGGATCAATATCAGAGCGTAGGAAGCATGCTGCTTTGGGAGCTTTTTATACCTTTGATTTACATTATATCCTTCAGCCTAGTCTGGTATCTGTATTTCACATATTCGAAAAGATGTAGGAATATCGAGGTGACGAAGAATGTATAAGCATCATGAGGAATCCATAGAAAATATGGTTAAGCATTACAGAGAGAATAATGAAATTAGGGCCTTGTTCTTAGTTGGATCTGTTGCCACCGGTACGGAGCGTCCGGATTCGGATATTGACGGAGTGGCTATTGTATCAAAGGATTACTATGAACATAAGAAAAACAAGGAAGGGCTTGAAGAAGTATATCGTGGTAAATGTACCTATGAGGGCGGATACTTTAATATCCATTATATGACCCGAAGAGATTTAGAAGGGCTGGTAATTAATGGTTCAGAGCCTATGCGAAATATGTTCTCTTGTGCCCGTACCCTTTTTTGTGACGAAGTCGGCTTACCTGATTTGGTCGCAAACATTCCAATATTTCAAAGAAACGAGGCTAAAATAAAGCAGCATCGATTTTATTGTACTTTAAAAATGTACTATACATATTTTTGGCAGTCCTGCAAGCCTGAAGGATATATGAGGCACCATGTGGCGAATGGGATGATATATAATCTATATCGTTTGATTTTAGTTGAAAATGAAATTCTTTTCCCATCTATGCGAAAGCTTGAAGAGTATGTAATGCGTGCACCAAATAAACCGGAGAGTATTATTGAGAAATGTCACAATTTTATGCAGACCTTATCCGATGAGGATGCTTTGACCTTAGTTGAAAGCTATGAAACATGGACTTCTTATGATTATCCAAAGGATCATA
>JAAYJU010000200.1 GCA_012522735.1 Clostridiales bacterium
GTATTTAAAAGCTTCATGATGTATTTACTTGTATTTATCCTTAGAACCTTTTTGGTTAATTGGTTTCAATCAAATAAAGCAAAAAAGCTATATCCTTACATTCAAGGAAATATGGTGCTTGATAAAGCATCGAAAAAAAGCATTTTTGATAATGTAAAATCGATGTTTTTATATAAATTTGGCGGGGTTCTATTAAATAATACGGACAACTTTATTATATCAATTATGGTTGGAACAGTTTTTGTAGGTTTTTATTCCAACTATATGACAATTATTGCAGCAATCTTTAGCTTTATCGATATTATATTTGGATCCTTCACCTCTAGTGTCGGAAGCTTAAATGCCTCTGATGATGAGGATAGAAAGTTTAAGATATTTAATGTTTTGAATTTTATAGTATTTTGGATTATGGCTTTTTGCTCGGTTTGTTTTTTGGTTTTATTTAATGATTTTATAACCCTGTGGGTTGGTAAAGAGTTTGTCTTTGGCATGTTAACCGTTATAGTTATAGTTATGAACTTTTTCATGTCTGGTTCAATAACTACAGTAGCTATTTATAGGGATACAACTGGGATGTTTAAGCAGACGAAATTTGTTTTTCTGATTACTGCATTAATTAATCTGATTCTATCAATTATTTTGGGGAGAATATATGGCCTTTTTGGAATATTACTAGCTACGGCAATAGCCAGACTCTTGACCAATATGTGGTATGAGCCATTTATACTTTATAAGAAATATTTTAGGAAATCTCCGCTTATATACTTTAAAAGACAGGCTCTTTATTGGATTATTACTATAGGTTGCAGTCTTTCTACATATTTATTAAGCAGTATGATTTCTACTATTTCTTGGCTTAATCTATTCATAAAATTAATAATATGTATTCTTGTGCCAAATGCTCTTATACTTGCTTTATTCTTTAGAAGTAAGGAGTTTAAATATATTTATAAGCATGTAATCAAAAAAGCAAAGGATAAAATTATGATTATGCAAAAGGCTTAAAAGGGGTTATACTAATTAATTTTACAGTAGGAGTTAGCCTATGAATAATTTAGTAAGCGTCATAATTACAATTTATAATGATGAAGATCTAATCCGATCTTGTGTAGAGTCAATAAGAATGCAGACCTATGCTAATCTGGAGATAATCCTAGTGATGGATGGGTCTGTAGACAAAAGCAAGGAGATTTGTGATGATTATGCAAGAAGGGATTCTAGAATTAAAGTTCTGCATAATCATAAGGGAGGTCCTTCTGAGGCTAAAAATCTTGGCTTAAAAATCATGACCGGTGACTATGTTTATTTCCTTGATGGTGTCGATTATGTGGAAAAGACCTTAATTGAGACCGCCTTATCGATTGCTATAGAAAGCTCGGTTGATTTGCTAGTCTTTAATTATAATAAAATAGATGAGTATGACAACCTATTGTCACCTATTAGGTTTAGTTCTTCCATATATGAAATAGACGACAGTAGTAGAATCATGTATATTATCAATATTCTTGAACAATACGGGTCGGATGGTTGGCAAGTCGGGAACAGGCTATTTAAGTCAGATATAGTTAGAAGGAATGATATAATCTTTTGGGACAATGACTTGATATCCGATGAGGATATAGGGTTTTCCTTAAATTATACTCTTTACCTAAGTAAGATTTCCTACATATCCGATGTCCTATATTACTATCGGATAAAAGAAGATTCCATCAGGGCAGAGCCGCAGAAGGAACCTAGGATATTAGAAGCGATAGAATTATGCAAGCTGATGGAAGATAGAATAAGGTCTTCCTTTAAGGACAAGAAGGTTATAAGAAGATTTGAAGTCTTGCTATTTGGTTTATTGTATGAGCAGCTAGCCAAATTACACTCCTATAATTATAAAAAATCCTTATCCTCCTTAGAGGATAAATCATCCAGTAAGTATTTTTATAGTAGAATCAGACGAATTACTAAGAGGCCAATATTATTAATTAAAAGCTATGGTTTTGTAAAGGGTATAGGACTTTTATTATTATCTATATTCATATCATCCAGAAGAATGAAGAAGACTGGAATATTTATTATACATATGATTAACAAGCTTGAAATGATCTCTGAGACCTTTAAATATAATAAAGGAAAGATAATGGCAAAAAGACGAATCTTTTTAATAGGATGTGAGGATTTCTGGAATCTGGGAGATCATCATATAGGAATTTCAGAGATAGAATATCTGGAGGAGAATTTTCCGGAATATGCGATTGTCGAGATCACAGCCTCTAATTATTTTGCTGTTAATCGAATACTCCCGCTAATTATTAGAAGGAAAAATTTGATTTGCCTACATGGTGGAGGAAATATGGGTAATTTTTATATGCTGGCTGAATATATTCGAAGGGATATTATGAAGAAATTCAGAAACAATGAGAAGGTTATATTTCCCCAGACTATTCATTACGATGATTCCATTGAGGGTAAAGCTGTCTTAATGGAAGACCAGGACAGCATAAAAAGGACTAAAAATTTGACCTTATGCGTAAGAGAAGAGTATTCCTATGAGTTGGCCAAGGAATATTTTGATTGCCATATAGTCTTAACGCCAGATATCGTATTGTTTTCTAATTATTCTGATAAGTTTATATCTGATCGGGAGGGAGCAATTCTTCTATTAAGAAAGGATCTAGAGAGTGTTATGTCTGCCAAGGACAAGCAGTCTATAAAAAATGTTTTACAGCAATATACTAGTGAAATTCGAATTAATGATACTCAATTAATTACAGATATAGATGTCTATGACAGAAGAGTAGTTATGGATGAATTTATCAGTAAAATAGCAAAAGCCGAAATAGTAGTAACAGATCGCTTACATGGGATGGTCTTTTGTGCAATTACTAAAACTCCCTGCATTGTTTTACCCAATTATAATCATAAGGTTGAGGGGGTCTATGATTGGATTTCAGAATTAGAATACATTATTATGATTCAGGACATGACAGAGCTAGAGGGAGCAGTTAAAAGCCTGCTAAATATTGAAAGGATAATATATGACAATTCACTTTTAGTAGAAAAATTTCAAGCATTAACGATGCTAGTAAAAAGTAAGGTCAGCTGAAATATATGATGATGTAACTCACTTATAGTTATTTAGAATATCTATTGGAAGGAGTTAGGATATGAATGAAAAAGTAAGTGTTATTATTCCGGTTTATAAGGTTGAACCATATATTCGTAGATGTGTTGAATCGATTCTTGCTCAAACATATCAGAACTTAGAAATTATACTGGTGGATGATGGCTCTCCTGATAATTGTCCGATGATTTGCGATGAGTATGCAAGGCTTGATAAGCGAATCAAAGTAATACACAAAACAAATGGTGGGCTTTCAGATGCCAGAAATGCAGGACTTAAAATCTTTACCGGGGATTATGTCTATTTCTTTGATAGCGATGACTATATAGCTAATAATTTAATAGAAACAGCTTTAGATACAGCTATTAAAAGCTCCTCGGATTTAGTCATCTTTAATTATTATAGGGTGGATGAGTATGATAATCTCTTATCAACCAGTAATTTTGATATTGGTACATATGAAATTGATGATAATAATAGAGTGGACTATATTGTAAACAAGCTGGCTAAATATACCTTAGGTTGGGAGGCCTGGAATAGGCTATATAAGGCAGATATTATAAGAGATAATGATTTGTTCTTTTGGGACAACAGAATAATATTTGCAGAGGATTTTGGCTTTTCTTTGAATTATGCCCTACATGCCAATAAGATTACTTGTATATCAGATGCCCTATATTATTATCTGATCAGAGAAAACTCTATTATGTCGCAGGCGGCAAAGGAACCTAGGCTTTCAGCCGCCATGGAATTAAGCAAGCTGATGGAAGATAAGATTACCAGTGTTTTTAAAGACTCTATCCTAGAAAAGGAATATCCACTTATTTTCTATAGCATAATGTACGAGCAGCTTAGAGGAGTCGACAAGGAAAACTATAAAAAAACCATAGCCTCAATTGATGATAAGGGGCATTTTTATAAAAATATTGGACGGGTTATAAGAAGGCCTATTTTATTATTAAAGCATTATGGAATGCTAAGGGGGAGTGTAGTTTGGCTAATGTGCATATTATTGAAGACACGGAGCTTTAGCAACCTTAATATCCGAATCCTTCAGTCCTATAAGAAAAGATGGAAAATAGCTGAGGTGTTTGAAATTAACAGACCAAAGATGTCTTCCAAGAAACGTATTTTCCTAATAGGTAGCGAGGATTTTAATAATCTTAAACACCACCATACAGCCATATCCGAGAGGGAATATCTTGAGAATACATTTCCTGAGTATTCAGTAATTGAGATTACGGCATCCGAGTATAAAGCCTTTCGCCGTATTCTATCCTTTATAATAAAAAGAAAGGACTTGATATATATATCCGGCGGAAGATATCTGCGAGGTGAAAATACACATACAGATTACATACGAAGAGATATGAAGAAGAAATATAGGAGGAACAGAAAGGTGATCTTCTCACAGAATGTGCCTGATCCGATTCTTTATTCAAATTATAAGGAACGATTAGCTTTCGATAGGGAGGGTGCTATGCTTCTCATACATAAAGACATGGAGGGTGCATTATCCCTGCAAGATAAAGAGCATATTGAAGATATCCTAGGGAAATATACTAATAAGATTCGATATAATGATACGATACTGAATTCTGATATAAGTGTTTTTGATAGAAAAGAAGTGGTTGATTCCTTTATACAAAAGATAGGAGGGGTTGAATTTGTAGTTACAGATCATCTTAATGGCATGCTTTTTAGTGTAATTACGCATACTCCTTGTATCCTTCTTCCTAGATACAAGGAAAGGATAGAGGAAGTATATGAATGGATTTCAGATCTAGGCATTATCAAAATAATTGGCAGTATAGAAGAGTTAGACGAAGGGCTTAGTGAATTAACTAAAATTAAGAAGATAGAATATGACAATAAAAGCCTGATACAATAGACTAGTCAAGTCTTATATGTATCAGGCTCCCAAACCATATTGTATTTACTATATAAGGAGTAAGTTAGCTTACAATATTATAAATAGATGACATGCCACCCTCAATATATGTGTGTATGAACATAGGGATTGTATTATTGGTTAATACTATTGTCTGCCTTGTCTTATCGGATATTGACATATAATAAAAAGATTTATCAGTAGTAGACATCGGACAGGATACAGTATTATTTGAAAGTGTAAATACATATCCATTCATTGTCGTTCCGTTGAGCATAAATAATGTTTCATTGTTATTGCTGTCTGTATTACAGTTTATTATATTATCAACAATGGTAATGTCTGAGTAAAATGTTTTATTGTAGAATTCGAACATTGTTGAAATTGTACCGTTGAAGGTTACCATATTATCCTTAAAGGAAATTATAGAGCTGCCTAAACGCTTAGTATTTCCGTTAACAGTAATCGTATTATTGCTCACAACTCCGTTATTATAAAATAAGGCTTCAGAAACATTTGTATTACTAGTAATGTTATTATAGGAAACTTTTATATATCCATCTGATATACCAGCAAAATTAGCAGAGGGATTATTTAATACTTCTATCGTATTATTAATAACATTAACATTATTATCCAAGTAAGCGCCCTTAAATACGTAGACCGGATTCCAATTAACTAAAGGTGTGAAGTTAATCGTATTGTTATTTACTGTAACATTTGTAGAATCTCCGATAGCAATAGCAGCATAATCTGCAGATACATTCAGGGTGTTATTTGAAAAGGTTACATTATCTAAGCCAAATCCGTCATATCCGAGACTAACTCCTAGGGTTCTAGGCTTCGAGTATATTCCGGCTAAAGCATTAATAGTGTTATTTGTAATATTAAGATTTCGGATGGTAGTGGTAGAGCCTGTAAAGGAAGCAAGAATTTCATCATGGCAGTTGGAGGTTAATGTGTTATTTGTAAATAGTAAATCTGATGCTTCATGATTCCAAATATCACGAAATTCTGCATTTACGCCTCTATCAACATCGGCTAAGTTAATAAAGGTTGAGTTTTTAATTGTTACATTATGCCAGCCTGTAAAAAGATCTAGATTAGAATATTCAAGGTCACGGTAGTAACCATTTGGTATTACAGTCGAAGGTATATAGAATGTACAATTATCAACAGTTATGTTTGAGGCATCAATTACTACAAACTGAGTTTTGTAACCAACCGGTCTGCTTTCTCTTGCCTCTATTCTTAGATCTTTAATGACAATATTGCTAGCCTCTACATTAAAATACCATTCATAATAGTTGGTACTCTTTCTATAATCATCATCGGTAAACAAGCTAGCATTATTACCAAAGATAGTTACACCTGAGGTCTGCATTGCAATAATATTATCTGTTTTATAAGTGGCATTTGCCTCAAAAACTACAGCATCAGCGCCACTATTAAGTGCATTATTAATTGCCTTAGTGTCATCATGAACTCCATCACCGTAGGCACCAAGGTCTTCTACGTAAACAACATTCTTATAACCTTCTAAAGGCGGTCTTGCAGGTGGCGTAGGAGTAGGAGTTGGTGTAGGTAGTGGAGTTGGTGAAGGCAGTGGAGTAGGAGTAGGTCGTTTGGGTCGTGGTGTAGGTGTAGCAGTCGGTGCTGGATTCTTACGATTATTAGATTTTTTTGCGGAAGCAATACTAGATGTACCTAATAATATAATTATAAACATAAAAAGTGCAACTGATAAAGCGCGTTTAAAAGTAGATTTGAAATGGATCATATATCCTCCTTAAAATATGTGATACTGATTTATTCTTGTTCTCAAACATAGTGAGAGTTAAATCAATATCCTAACCATGGCAACTGGCGATCATAGTCATCTCGACTTTAGACCCTTAGCTTTGCGTCCTTACCTTTCAGTAAGTTTGCTATTAACGTGTTATATATTTTAGGGATTTTTTGCTTTATGAAATTAACTCGGGCTGAACATACAAAAAACTCCTTGAAAGCTCAAGGAGTCCGTGGCCATCAATAATTAGGCAACTGGCAATCATAGTCACGAAGACCTTAGACCCTTTAGCTTTGCGCACTTATCTTTCGATAAGGTTGCTATTATCTCTTATTGGTTAAATATGGTATTTAACATAATAATTATATCATATGATACTATTTCTGTCACTAGGAGTATATGACTAAAATTGTTAAATGGATTTGAAATATATATTGGAGGTGATTATTATAAGATTTTATAGAAATGTTAAAACCAACTTTACTTATATGGTAAGTGATTTCTTGGCAGGAATATTTGCCACCTTGCTCACCGGATTTATAACAGGGTTTAATATATTTGCTTATAATGGAGAATATTTAATACTCGGCATTAGCTTTAACCTAATATGTATATACCTGAATAAAGGACAAACTCTTTATAATGTAAATATATTCTTCTATCCGGATCGAATAATAAAGTATATATCAAGATCATTCCTATTCACGACTGTCTTAGTATCAACCCTGGTATTTTATGTGGGTAAGGCTGAAGTAGAATTAAAATTTTATATAGTTTTCCTTGTATGTGAATATATTTTATTATTACTAAGTGCATATATAGGACGTGTTCTTAAAAAAAGAACAGGAAAACATCATCCTCGTACAATTCTTTTGGGTGATATTGATATATTCAAGAAATTTATTGGCTTTGTTAACAAGAGTAATTTAAACTTAAATATTATCGGATCTGTATCCTTAAATGGTGTAAAAGAGGGATATTTAGGGAACATAGATGAGCTTGAAAAGATTATAGTTGATAATGCAGTTGATTATATCTATTTAATGGATAATGAAAGTGTTGAAAAATATTTCAAGCCATATATTCAGATATGTTTAGACAGGGGTATAACGGTTGGTATTATCTATGACCATGATATGCATTATGCTGTTAAAGCGCATAGCTATGTAAGCAGCATCGGCAATTATCCAGTACTTACATATCATACTGTAGTTTTAAATAGTGTATCTAGAGCAATCAAAAGAGTCATTGATATAGTTGGAAGTATTGTGGGTATAATATTTTTCTCACCCTTTATGTTATTGGCAGCAATTGCCATAAAAATAGAAGATTATAAGGGACCGATTTTATTTAAGCAGATTAGGGTTGGACAGAATGGACGTCAATTTCACATTTATAAGTTCCGTAGTATGTATAGGGATGCAGAGGCCAGAAAAGAAGAGCTTATGAAGTTAAATAATTTGAATCATGACTTTATGTTTAAGATGAAGGACGATCCCCGTATAACTAAAGTTGGAAAATTTATTCGAAAAACCAGTATTGATGAGTTGCCACAGTTTTTCAATGTACTTAAAGGAGATATGAGCTTGGTAGGGACAAGGCCTCCGACACTAGATGAAGTTAATAAGTATGAGAGGAAGTACTGGAGACGAGTCAGTATAAAGCCAGGTATTACGGGAATGTGGCAAGTTAGTGGAAGAAGTAAAATAACAGACTTTGATGAGGTTGTTCGACTAGATACGATTTACATAGACAAATGGGGTATATTACTGGATATTAAGATAATTCTTAAAACGTTTTTTAAGCTAATATTTAAAGATAAGGATGCTTATTAAAGCAGGGACCTATAAGGTTTTAGAGAACAATATAATAATTCTATATCAGAATAAGAACAGCCTTACAATATATGGTAACAAAGAGGGCGCTGCAAAATTAACTATAAGAGAAGATAAAGAGGATGGAAAATTAATAGGTACAGTAAACTTTGTCGTA
>JAAYJU010000201.1 GCA_012522735.1 Clostridiales bacterium
CCGCCGTAGCTGAATGCCTTAGCTTATCTATCTCTTCGTTTATAGCCGAATCCTTCTCGATATAGGTATCTGTTGAAGGAACATATGCTTCCGGTTGATAATAGTCATAATAGCTGACAAAATACTCGACCGCATTCTCAGGAAAGAACTCTTTAAATTCACCATATAGCTGTGCAGCTAGGGTCTTATTATGAGCAATTATCAGAGTCGGCTTCTGAATATTTTGTATGATATTTGCCATAGTAAATGTCTTCCCCGAACCCGTTACACCAAGTAAGGTTTGACATTGATTACCACTAATAAAGCCTTCGGTTAAAGCACGAATGGCTTCCGGTTGATCCCCTGTCGGGTCAAATTCAGAAACCAGTTTAAACTCCATATAAGACACCTACCCTTCTTTGTTGATTTCTAATCTATATCATTCTAACACAGTGAAATAGGAAAATCAATACATTTTTCGAATGTTTGTTCTATTTAAAATGACCTCCATTTAGGCTTATTTTTACCCTAATGGAAGTCAATTATATTCACTCTTATGCTTGATTGTATTATAGTGTTATTTGGCTAACTATACTTGGCCAAATCATAGCAAATTGATGATATTAAGCCCTTGTAATGTGAAACTGGCTGTTATAAAGATTATGATAGAAGCCTTCTTTACTTAGGAGCTCTTCGTGGTTTCCTTGCTCAATGATGCTACCCTGATCCATAACCAGAATTGTATCCGATTCTCTGATGGTTGACAGTCTGTGGGCTACCACAAAGCTGGTTCTTCCTTTCATCAGCTTAGCAAATGCCTTCTGAATACGGATTTCTGTTCTTGTATCGATATTACTTGTAGCCTCGTCCAAAATAAGCATAGGGGGCTTAAGTAGCATAACTCTTGCTATGCTAAGAAGCTGTCTTTGACCCTGTGACAGATTTCCACCGTCCTGGGTTATTATAGTATCATATCCGTTAGGCAAGCGTTTGATAAAGCTATGAGCATAGGCTGCCTTAGCTGCATCCATAATCTCTTCTTCTGAAACATTTTCCTTACCATAGGCAATGTTTTCTCTTACAGTCCCTTCAAAAAGCCAGGTTTCTTGAAGCACCATACCATACATACTTCGTAATGCCTTCCTTTGCATATCCAAAACATCCACACCGCTTACTTCAATCTTGCCCTGGTCTACATCATAAAATCTCATCAGTAGATTTATAACTGTGGTTTTACCCGAGCCCGTCGGTCCGACAATAGCAATCCTGCTACCGGGCTTAACATCTATATTAAGTCCCTCTATAAGAGGCTTATCCTTTACATATGAAAATGCTACATCAGTAAGCTTTACTCTTCCATCGCTTTCTACCTGTGATATTAGCTCCTCATCCGATGACTCAGCCTCCATATCAATCAAGGCAAATACTCTTTTTGCAGAGGCTAGGGCCGACTGAAGCTCAGTAATGACACCGGATATTTCATTAAATGGTTTGGTATATTGATTTGCGTAGGATAGAAAGCTAGTTAACTGACCGATTGATATATTTCCAGATATAGCCGAAAATGCTCCCAGAATTCCCACCGCCGCATACACGATACCATTTACGAATCTGGTAGAGGGATTAGTCAGGGATGAATAAAATTGAGCCATGACACCAACCTTATGGAGTCTATCATTTACCTCTTTAAAGCGTTCATAAGCCCTATCCTCATAGGAATAGGTCTTAACCAACTTCTGATTCCCCAAAAGCTCCTCAATCAGTCCACCCATCTCTCCTCTAATCTGTGTCTGCTCAGTGAACTTACTATAGGTTCTCCTTGCTATAGAGGAAGCCACAAAAAGGGATAAGGGGGTAAGCACAACAACCAAAATACCTATACCCAGATTAATGCTAAGCATAAACCCTATCGTTCCAAGAATAGTCATTAGGCCTGAGAACAACTGAGTAAAGCCCTGAAGTAAACCATCGGATATAATATCTATATCATTTACCATGGTGTTGATAATATTACCATGGGGAGTACGGTCGATATTCTCAAAGGGTACGATATTTAGCTTGTCAAATACCCGACTTCTAAGATCCTTAATAGTTAGAAAGGTTATCTTATTAGTAGAATAAGACATAAGCCATTGGAAGACTGTACTTCCTCCGATAAATACAGCCAGGTAAATAATTATATCTAGAACGCCTTGGTAGTTTACATCTCCCGGACCGATTATATAATCCACTGCCTTACCAATATATATGGGTATTAGAAGCGACAGGGTTACACTTATCAGAGAACTAATAAGTGCCGCAATAAGAAATCCGCGATAAGGCTTTGCATAGGAAAATAACCTTCTAAATATCGAATTGCTTTCATCATAGGAATTCATACTGTCACCTCCAGCTCTAGAGTTTCCTCTATCATAATCTCTTTTATGTTATCTTTTATGTTCTTTTCAAGATCATAGTAATAATCATAGATCAGCTAACCTGTGAATCACAGATTTCTCTGTATATATTACAGGTTCTATATAGCTCATCATGCTTGCCTATTCCAACCATCTTACCATCGTCCAACACAATAATCTGGTCTGCATTTTTTATAGAATTAGCTCTTTGGGATACCATAATTACGGTTGTGTCCTCTAGGTTCTTACTAATGGCTTCTCTTAGTCTAGCATCAGTAGCATAATCAAGAGCAGATGAGCTGTCATCCAGTATGAGTATCCTTGGATTTCTAACTAAAGCCCTAGCTATGGTTATGCGCTGTCTTTGTCCACCGGAAAGATTTCTTCCACCCTGATTAATCTGCGAAGCATACCCCTCAGGAAGCTTTTCCACAAAATCCTTAGCCTGTGCAATCTCTATAGCTTTCTTTATATCATCTAAAGAAGCATCCTTCTTTGAAAACCTTAGGTTGTCGCTAACACTACCCGAGAATAATACAGACTTTTGCGATACGATACCAAAGAAGGTCCTTAGACTATCAAATGAATACTGATTAAGAGGTATACCCTTTATCTTAATCTCACCCTTGTCTACGTCATAAAACCTTGGCAGAAGATTAATCAAAGTGGATTTCCCCGAGCCTGTTCCGCCGATAATACCTATGACTTCACCCTCATTTATATCAAAGCTTATATCCTCCAGAGCATATTCATCCGAGCCCGGATAGGCAAATGACACCTTATTCAGACTTACTATAGGTTCTTCTTCATTTGATATCTCATCATACCTATCCTTAATCACACCATTAATTTGATTTTCTGTTGACTGAATATCCGAAATAATCTTGTCTTTTTCAGTAACCGAAGACATTGTATCAAACACCTTATTAATCCTTCTGGCTGAGGCTGATGCCTTGGTAAATATAACTACAAGATTCGCAACCACCACCAAGGCGACTGAAATCTGCGTCATATAGTTTACGAAAGCTATAACCTCACCCTGTGTAAGGCTTCCAAGATCGACACGTATTCCTCCAAACCATAAAATCGCAAGGATAGCGACATTTAATATGGCAAATGTAGCCGGATTTAGGAAGGCTGATATCTTTCCGACATTTATAGCTATATCCGCTACATCATTATTGGCTTCATTAAATCTTCTAATCTCATGGTCCTGCTTTGAAAACGCTCTAATTACCCGCGCACCGCTAAGATTTTCCCTAGTAATTCGTGATACCCTATCAAGCATTCTTTGACGAACCCTATAATAAGGGACAGAAAGTTTCATGATAATATATATTACCAATGATACCAAGGGGGCAACAATCAGAAATATAAGAGAAAGCCTTAAATCCAGTATCATGGACATTACTACAGCACCAATTACAAGAAAGGGCGCTCTTACTACAAGTCTTATAAGCATGGCGACTGCCAGCTGCATTTGATTTATGTCATTGGTTAGAATAGTGATAAGGGTGTCCGTACCAAATGCATCAAGCTCACCATGGGACAGAGTGTTAATATGCTTATAAAGGTCATTTCTCACCATTGTTCCAAATCCTTGGGAAGCTCTGGCAGCCGAGTACTGACAAATAATCGCAAAAATAAGCCCCATAAAGCCAAGTAGCAGGATAATACCTCCTCTTTGGAGCACATAAGTTGAATCTCTATTTTTAATTCCTATATCAATAATCGATGCCATAACAAGCGGAACGATTAGTTCGAATACCGCTTCAAGAAATTTGAAAAACGGTCCTATTGTTACTTCCTTTTTAAAGTATTTTAAGTATCTGGCTAGCTTTAGCATAAATCCTCCGGAACATCAGTCAAAATATATACATCAGTATACTTATAAGGCACTATTGGCTATGGCCTTTTTGCATATTTTATGAAATGACCTACGAAACTTATCATCATCTTCTGAAGAACGTTTTTTTGTGCTTCCCCTTAAACGCCCTCCTGACATGCGTACCTTCTTCGCTATATGTCTTTCCATAAGCATTTGGTCAATACCCTCATCTAGATATTCTCTTCCCTTATGATGGATTGCATAAGCACCCTTACCAAGAGCCATAGCGGCGACACCGTAGTCCTGTGTAACTATTATATCTCCTTTTTTGGTTTGATTAAAAAGAGCAAAATCCACCGCATCGGGTGCCTTACTTACAACAATAATCTTACTGTAGTCTGATCTTAGTATATGGCTTGTATCTACAAACATATAGACAGGTATATTATACTCTTTGGCAACCTCTTCAATTATATCCTTTACAGGACATGCATCCGCATCCACCAATATTTTCATACTTTCCCCTATTCTACTAACATATTATATATCTGTTCTTCTGAACGGTAGAGCTCTTTATGAACCTATTACAATGCTACATGATAAACCTCTGCATAAGCAAGTTTACCCTTAATATGCTCATATTTCATAAGGCTAATTTTATAAAACAACTCTAAACTCTTATATAGAGCAACATTCACCACTACAATAATATATGAAATTCTTAGATGTTTCAATCATTTCCTAGAAAATAGCCTTAAAAAGCATTGATACATTATTATATACATTGAAATAATAAATATAAAATACTATAATCAGATATAGATTCGGTTTAAGAAATATATATAGAAAGGACCGCTGTAAATATGAATAATAATCACAAGCAATTAGTTGAAAATAATATATATTCCGAAGATAAAGAAGAAAGCTATAAGCTGATACATGCACAGCTAAAAGCCTTACTTGAGAACGAAACTCATGTGATTCCTAACCTAAGTAATACATCTGCATTGCTTAACCTTGCTTTACCTGATATTAACTGGGTAGGGTTTTATCTAATCAAGAAGGATGAACTTCTTCTGGGGCCTTTTCAGGGAAAGCCCGCCTGTATCCATATCCCTATCGGAAAGGGCGTATGCGGAACAGCCGTATCAGAGAGGAGAACCCAGCTAGTTTCTGATGTTCATGCATTTCCTGGACATATCGCCTGTGATAGTGAATCTAATTCGGAGATAGTAGTGCCTATCTATGTTGGTGATACAATCGTAGGCGTGCTGGATATTGACAGTCCTGTATTTAATAGATTTGATGAGATTGATAGAGAAGGTCTTGAGGAAGTAGTTAAGATTTTGGCATCAGGCAGTAATTGGAACGAATGAAAAAATGCTTGCTCCTATTATTTGGGTGCAAGCATTTTTTAACACATTAACCATTCTTAACAGCCATACATATTCTCTCCATAAGCTCTTCCATTCCAAGTCCTTCGGAATCTACTGTAATGTGAGCATATTTTTCATATAGGGGTATTCGCTCCTTATAAAGATCAAGCAGCGTCTGTCCGTCACGAAGCACAACACCCCGCTGTCTTATGTTGCCAAGTCTTTTACTTATGGTATCATAGGAAAGCTTAATATAAATCACCTTATCTCTATTATGAAAATGCTTCATAGCCTCATCACAGTATACCACGCTACCTCCTGTAGCTATTACGGTATTCTCTACGAATATATCCCTGTTTACCTGGTTTTCTATATCAATATATCCCTCTAGTCCTTCTTTTTTTATGATATCCCTAAGAAGCATTCCTTCC
>JAAYJU010000202.1 GCA_012522735.1 Clostridiales bacterium
AGAATAAATATTCCCAGGGAAATAATATGGATATGACCCGGATTTGACGCTGCTTTAATCAAAAGAGGAGTTGATGCGAAAACCGCCATCAATAAACCTATAAAATGTGTAACAGCACTTCCCGGATCCTTAGCCTTCATAATCTTTGCTTTCATATAAACGACTCCTTTCAGCTAGCTAGTATAAACAATATTTTTGTAATCTAGCAGGTAATATTCATGAGGTGGTTTAAAACCTACATGACATAGTAATGAAAACTATGTTATGCCTATAGCCATACTACTACATATGGTTTTAAAATGCAAGTGAAAAATTGCATTTTAAAGGTATAAATTATATGGTATACTAAGAGAATAGAGAAATGTATGTCATTACATATACATTTCTACAAATGTGACAGGAGAAAGAAGCATGGATTTACATGTTGGTGAGATAATTAAATTAAAGAAACCCCACCCATGCGGAAGTAGCGAATGGGAGATTTTGCGTACGGGTATGGATTTTAGGCTAAAATGTAAAGGCTGTGAACACCAGATAATGATTTCCAGAAAGCTGGTTGAGAAAAATATTAAGCAGGTTAGAAAAACTCAAGATAATTAAAACATTTATTAGCCTAAAAAGTTAATGAAAGGAAAAGAATAATGGACTACGTTTTGATAGACTTAGATGGTACGATTACTAACCCTAAGGAGGGTATAACAAAATCGGTGCAATATGCACTAAAAGCAATGAGTATTTATATTGATGATTTAGACAGTCTCACAAAGCATATCGGGCCGCCATTGCGAGAAGGATTCATGGAGCATTACGGATTTAATCAGGAGGAAGTAGAAAGGGCTGTTGAAAAGTATAGAGAATATTATGGGGAAAAGGGTATCCACGAAAATGAAGTTTATGATGGTATGGAGCGTCTTCTTACCAGACTTAAGCAGGCAGGAAAATATCTTATAGTTGCTACTTCAAAACCAGAGGAGCTAGCCGTTAAGGTATTAGAAAGCTTCCATCTGGAGCATTATTTTGATGATATATGCGGGGCAACATTTGATGATAGGAGAGCCAGTAAGGATGCTGTTATTAAGTATGCCATGGAGAAGAACTCTATAACGAATCCTGAAAGGGTAGTCATGGTAGGAGATCGCAAGTATGATATCCTGGGTGCTAAGGAAGCAGGAATCGCATCTATAGGAGTTTTATATGGCTTTGGAAGTGAGGAAGAGCTAAAGGAGGCAGGAGCGGATCGTATCGCTGCTACTGTTGATGATTTATATGATATAATTATTGAGCTTTAAGCTGTCTATATTGCTCTAGTATATTGAAAGAAACCCTTGTAATTATTGGCATTAAATTGTATACTTGGGGTAGTGGGGTTATACTAAGGAAAGTTGGGGTGAAGGCAAATGGAAGCTGTTAGGATACGTACTGATGAGGTGGTAATAGGCATGGTGGTTGCTGCCGACATATATTCTTCTAGTGATCAATTAATTATAACAAAGGGTACAAAGCTTGATGAACGGATGATTACTAGGCTTCGTTTCTATAACATATACGGATTACATGTGTATGATGGACAACCTGACGAAGAACCCCATAAGGAAGAATCCTATATAGAAATGCTAAGAAGCACTCCGGAATTTAAGAAGTTTAACCGTACATATGTTGAATCGGTCGGAAAGGTAGAAGATAGCTTTCAGAGTATTATTGATGGCGGCAGTGAAACCGACCTAGATAGTCTGTTGGAGGAAACGGACAAGATTCTTAAAGAAGGACGAAATGGTACCCATATATTTGAAATGCTACACGGAATCCGTAATTATGACGATATGACATATGTTCATAGCCTTAATGTTTCCCTAATATGTAGTATTTTTGCGGGTTGGCTAAAGATGTCAAAGGGAGAGACAAAAATACTTACTCAAGCCGGTCTTCTTCACGATATCGGAAAAATGCTGATACCTAAGCATATTATTTCAAAACCGGCAAGACTTACCGAAGATGAGTTTGAAGAGATGAAGATGCATTCCATCAAAGGTTACCAGGTATTAAAGGATATGAATCTGGATATTAGGATTAAGTATGCCGCTCTTATGCATCATGAAAAATGCGATGGAACTGGATACCCCAATGGTTTTAAGTCAAATCAGATAGAGGATTTTTCTAAGATTATAGCTATCGCGGATGTATATGACGCTATGACCTCTAACAGGACTTATAGACAGGCAATATGCCCCTTCGATGTTGTGGAGAATTTTGAACGGGACGGCTTCTTAAAATATGATCCTGGATATCTAATGATATTCCTGGAGCGAATTGTACAGTCCTATCTTCATAATGCGGTACGCCTAAGTGATGGCCGTGAAGGAGAGGTTGTAATGATTAATAAGCTATCCTTATCAAGACCTGTTATCCGTTGTGGTAATGCCTTTATCGACTTATCAAAGGAGCAAAGACTCTCAATAGACGCAATTTTATAAATAAATAAGACTCATACAAAAAGTAAAAAACGTAAGGCAGTATCAGAAAGTTAGAATTTTGATACTGCCTATTTATTTTGGTACCAGGTGTCACTCTACCTGGTACTGGTCACACGAATACATACTGTATCAATATAATATACAGAAGGGACCCTACACCTATACTTAGAAGAGTGTTCTTTCTCCATAGATGTAGGATGGTAATAGCCGCAATGCTTATAATCTCGGGCAAAGCATAAGGATGTACCTTAAAGGAAATATCCTTAAGGCAATAAACCACCAGCATGCCTATTATTGTATAGGGAAGTACATCAGAAAGATATGTTATGTACTTTGGTATTTTTTTATTTTCAGGGAACAGTATGAATGGTAATACTCTGGTAAGTATGGTACCGAGGCTGACCAGACCGAAGAATAGGAATAACTGAGTATTGGTATAATTCATTTTAGGCTTCTCCTTTCGGTAGGCTCCTTAAGTAAGGTTACTGAAAGAAGAATTACGATCATTGATGGAATGATAAAGTCGGAAGGACCAAAAATTAATCTGCAAACCACCGCACTTAGAACACCGATAATGGCAGGAATATGGTTTTTTACAGACTTCCACTGGCTAATAAATATAACCACGAATAAAGCGGTAAGAACAAATTCTAACCCCCGGGTTTCAAATTGAAGCAGACCGCCTAGAATTCCTCCAAGGATTGACCCTGATATCCAATATATATGGTTAAGCAAGGATATGTAAAAATAAAACCATTTTTCTGGCACATCTAATGGCGGCTTTGCGCTGCAAAGTAAGGAAAAGGTCTCATCAGTCAGAGAAAATATCAGATAAGGCTTTATTTGTCCCATGTTACGGTATTTCCCCAGAAAGGATATACCGTAGAACAAATGTCTTGCATTTACCATAAGTGTCATCATAAAGGCACCTATAAGATCAAAACCGGTTGCAAGTAAAGCAACAGTTACAAATTGCATGGAACCCGCATATATAAATATGCTAGAAAAGATTGTCCAA
>JAAYJU010000203.1 GCA_012522735.1 Clostridiales bacterium
ATTATCCACCACAAGCCTTGCTATGGGAGCAAAGCTTCCATCACCATCGCTTTCTTTTTTAGCATATTTGCGATATAGGATAGCAAGGCTTTTACAGGCTACACTAAAGCTTATCCTGCTTCCTTCACTAATTCCATACCACCCATTCTTAAACACATCCCATAGTCCTTCCTTAATGACTTCATCTGTTTTAAAGCCGTAAAGAAGCGGTTTCATGTTCTTATTGTTCCATAACACAGAATCTATATAACGATTCCTTGTTATGGGCTTAGCTGGTAATTCATATTTATCATCTATATTGATATTATTTGATACTTTATTGCGGATGGTTTCTAAGAGATTTATTATGATATCTGCAACCATTCTATGCCCCAAATCATTGGGATGAAGGTAATCAGGCGATATCATATTAGCGTTAAGTCTATGGCTTTCAACCTCAATATATATACTATCCCTCATGCTAACAATAGGGAGGTCATAATATCTTCCTACCTTGTTATGTATCTCCTGAGCATTAATCCCACTGCCATATCCTACGCTATTTATAAGAATTACAGCTGGACTACTTGAATGTAGAAGAATAAGACGGATTAAACCCTCATATGTCTCCATATATTTTTCTTCGTTGCTATCATTTACTGAAAACTCAACAAAAACCACATCAGGACTGTGCAATAGAAGATCCTCTCTTGCTCTTGCTACTCCCAGCCTTGATGTGGTAGCACCAATACCAGCATTTATATATTCAAGATAACTTGTCATGGGAAATTTTTCCTTAAACCAGGAATATACTAAATATGCATAAGATGAACTAGATATACTTGCCAATGCGCCAGCAGTAATTGACCCACCGATAAAGGCAATCCTAAGAGGTTCTCCCAACATAGTCCTTTTTATAACACTTTTAAATCGATATAAATTGCCAAGGTTTAATATTCCCCTATCACATATAGATTTCCATTCATCTTGCTTATAAAACCTGTTTTCTTCCATATGGCTATATCCGCCTTTATCTTATTTAGATTTTTTTGAAGACTCTCTAAATATTACTTCCACACCTATATATATTACTTCCTTTGGAAAATTAGGGTTCTTAAGCCTCCACATTAGTTGCTGTACTAGTCTTCTTCCTAGTCTTTGATTACCGACTCTTACAGTTGTAAGAAAAGGCTCGACTTTAGACATCTCCTCAACATTATCATATCCTGTCACGACCACATCCCCAGGTACGGACAAGCCCTTGGTATTTAAATAGCGCATAACATATAGGGCAATATCATCATTAGCGCATACGATTGCTTCCGGCATATAGGGGAAATCAATGAGAGCAGCTTCCACTTCGTCAGCTTTATAAAATTTAGTGTTTACATGGTATGTTGCAATAATTTTTTCATCAGGCTTAATGCCTGCCTCCTCCAAGGCAGATATATATCCCATATAGCGGTCATATATGGTCTTACAATATGTGATATCTCCAATAAAGCCTATTTTAGTCATACCCTGTTCAATAAGGCTGTTTGTTATCCTCTTCACGCTATCCTTACTTTCACATATAATAATATCTCCGTAGGATGTAATCTCCTGAAGGTTGCAGGGACCGTCTATGAATACTACGGGTATATTGTGCTTAACAATCTGATTAATATAATCCTTAGAAAATACAGAAAGAATAATAATACCACTTACATCAGCCTGTAAATCCAAGGGTAAAACCAGATTTTTCTCATCCTCTTCACTTATAAAATTAAACTGAAGCTTACATCCATATGTATTTAATTCATCCGATATACCCATTATTATAGAATTCCAAAAAAATGATATCTCTCTACGGGTAAGCACCACAATAGTCTTAGTCTCATCTATCTTATTACGAAGCTTAAATTGATTTAATACTACAGGAGATAATTTTGAATATCCCATTTCATATGCCTTTTCTATTACAATATACCTTGTCTCATATGATACGGTGTCACTGTTATTTAAGGCCTTTGCTACAGTATTTCTTGACAGATTTAATTCTCTGGCAACATCCTGAATTGTTACCTTCTTCATATCTTTATTTACCTCCATAAGCCTAATATTTAAGCTCTTATCAATATTTTGATACATAATGCGTAAAAAGCCATGCATTAATGACGCATAAAAACTAATCATGCACAAGAGTTGCATAATGGAAGTGTACTATATAATAGGGAATAATTCAAGATTTATTTGTAAGATATAATTAAAGACATTTTACCTTCCAACCTAAAGCTACCATATTCGTAGGGAAGTATAAAGTGGTCTCCCTTTGATATGTAGGTTCCATCAATTACTCCTTCACCTTCGATCACACTTATGTTCATAAAGTCCCTATCCTGATTTAGAACCATCTCGGTGTAGAGATCAATTTTTTGCACTCTATAATGCTTATTTCTTATAAGATTTGTTATTTCACCTGAGCTACATTTTATAACACTTCCATCAATAGCTGCATCCTTGTGGGGACAATTAATCACATCTATACTTTCCTTTATATGTAGCTGCCTTGGTTTCCCCCCATCCAGTCTGTCATAATCATAAAGTCTGAATGTAATATCACTATTTTGCTGTGTTTCAAGTATCATAGTTCCACCCTTAATAGCATGGACAGTCCCTGGACTTATCTGAAAGAAATCTCCCCTCTTAATGGGACGTCTTCTTATTAGGTCACTCCATCTCTCTTGCTCAATCATGTTTCTAAGTTCGTCTTTATCCTTAGCATTATGGCCAATTACAATCTCTGCATCTTTGTCACAATCCAGTACATACCAGCATTCCGTTTTTCCGTATGAACCCGATTCATAAGAAGCTGCATAGGCATCATCAGGATGCACCTGAATAGAAAGATCCTTTTTAGCATCTATTATCTTTATTAGAAGAGGAAATGTTGGCTCACTTCTGTTGCCGAATAAGTGACCTTTATTTGTCCACAGCCAGCTTAAGCTCTTTCCCTTATAACTGCCACTTTTTATAGTGCAATCTCCATTAGGATGCGCACTGATTGCCCAACACTCACCTGTATGGTCACTTGGAATCTTATAATTATATTCAGTTCTTAGCCTATCACCACCCCATATCATAGACTTAAATACAGGCTCCAAAAAAAGTATTTCCTTCATTCTAACCTCCTTAACAAAGTCAAAATTATTATATCATATAGCGGAGGTTATACCTCCTTGGCAAATTATAAATTTATATAACATATAGCGGAGGTTTTACCTCCATTCTTATACTTGTTCACATTATACATTTCTTATATAAAAAAAACAACGGTCTATGAGCTGCCCCAGTAATTAGTCCTAGAAACCTAAATTAAGGGGACATTTCATTATACCGTTGTTATAAATATATTAATTAGTCTTAAAACCATATATGGATGCTAAACATTATAAAGAGAAAGATTATAATTAGGAATATGGCTCCAATAAAGAGACCAGAAAGCGTGGCACTTAATGTCAGCCTTCTTAACTCCTTCTTGTCAAGCTCAGGAACAGGCTCTTTGCTTTCATCATATAAGGGCTTACCCTGAATATGCCATGGCATACCCTCTATATTCATATTAGCTACAACCCTGTTGTCCTCCTCTTCATTTCGTTTTTCTATATTTCTGTCTTTATTTTTCATATCTAGTCCTTTCTAAGCAAGGAGAATATGACTATTATTTATAGACATGCGATCCATTATTAATAATATAAATGGCATCTTACAAAATGACCTTCTTCAATTTCCCTCATTTCAGGAACAACCGTCTTACAAATATCCATAACATGATTACATCTTGTATGGAACTTACATCCTGATGGTGGATTAGCCGGTGAGGGAATACTTCCCTCCAGTATAATACGGTCCATCTTCACATCAGGATCGGGTGTAGGCACTGCACTTAACAATGCTTGCGTATACGGATGTAAGGGTTTCTTAAAGATGTCTTCGGTCTTGCCATACTCGACCATGCTTCCTAAATACATAACACCAACAGTATCTGATATATGTTCAACAACGGATAGGTCATGGGAAATAAATAAATAAGTAAGATTTCTTTCCTCTTGTAAATCCTTCAATAGATTAATTATCTGTGCCTGAATTGATACATCAAGTGCCGACACAGGCTCATCACAAACTATAAATTCGGGATTAACAGCCAATGACCTAGCAATACATATTCTCTGTCTTTGACCACCTGAAAATTCATGGGGGTAGCGATCCTTATGATAGGGCTGCAGTCCGCAAGCTATCATTACCTCATCCAAATAATCTTCATATTGATTCTTAGGAACTAAATTATGCTCCTTAACTGCTTCTCCAATAATTTCTCCGACAGGTAATCTAGGTGAAAGGCTTGAATAAGGATCCTGAAAGATAATCTGCATTTTAGTACGTAGATCTCTTAATTGCTTATTATCCATTCCAAATATATCTTCACCATGGAAAAACACATCACCATCTGTCTTATCAATCAGTCTTAATATTGTTCTTCCGACAGTTGTTTTTCCACAACCGGATTCACCTACAAGGCCCATTGTGGTACCACGCTTAATTTTAAAGCTGATATCATCCACAGCCTTTACTTCGCCCTTTTGTTTAGAGAGTACACCTGCTTTTATGGGAAAATACTTTTTAAGATTTTTAACCTCTAAAAGTATATCATCAGAGCTCTGATCCATTAGTTTTTTATCTGCCATTTTCCAGTGCTCCTTTCATTTCATGATATAAATAGCAGGAAACAGCATGAGTAGGTGTTAGATAAATTTCGTTTGGATACGCTGTTTTGCATACGTCCATCCTCTTTTCACACCTGTCATAAAAATAACAGTAATTAGGCATATCAATCGGATTAGGAACCTTACCGGGAATACTGTATAGACGATCCACCTTCTTACCAACAGCTGGCTTACTATTCATTAAGCCAATTGTATATGGATGACTGGGATTCTTAAAAATCTCATCGGCTGTTCCTCTCTCCACAATCCTACCTGCATACATAACCACAACAAAATCTGCCATTTCAGCTATTACCCCTAGATCATGGGTTATTAGCATGATACTACTGTTAATCTTATCCTTAAGATTTCGAAGCAGTTCTAAAATCTGCGCTTGTATAGTAACATCAAGAGCTGTTGTGGGTTCATCAGCAATAATCAGCTTTGGATTACATGCTAAGCCCATAGCTATCATAACACGTTGTCTCATACCGCCTGAGAGCTCATGAGGATACATTCTATATACTCCTTCGCTGTTGGCTATTCCAACAAGCTCTAGCATCTCAATTGAACGGACTTTCACCTCATCCTTTGACATCTGCTTATTATGAAGCTGAATAACCTCGTCAACCTGAACACCAATCCTAAACACAGGGTTTAAGCTGGTCATAGGCTCCTGGAATATCATAGATACCATATTGCCTCTTAGCTTCTGCATCTCTGATGTAGGAGTCTTGGCAATATCATATACTTCATCACCTGTGTTAAATCTGATTGAACCACTTACAATCTGTCCCTGAGGCCTTTGCACAAGTTGCATTAAAGATAGACTGGTAACAGACTTGCCGCAGCCCGATTCTCCTACAACTCCTACTGTTTTGCCCTGTGGTATATTAAACGATACTCCGTCAACTGCTTTTACAGTTCCAATGTCTGTAAAGAAATAGGTATGAAGATCATCAAATTCCACAACATTATTTTGGTCTTTCATCTGTGTAATATATTCATCTCGTGGAACATTCCTACGATTTCTCTGTTTCTCTATCTGATCTGTCGTTTTTCTGTTTTCTTTTGATATACGTCTGGATTCTTTTCCAGAAATATAATTTGCACTCTTAGCTTTCTTTGATTTTAATAAAGCCACATCAATTCACCTACCTCTTCATCTTAGGGTCAAATGCATCTCGTAAACCATCGCCTACAAAGTTAAATCCTAGAACGGTGATTAATATACATAAACCTGCCGGTATCCATACAAACCAATAATTAGTCATAACATAGATGTTGTTAACTGCATTTATTATATTACCCCAGGATGCAAATGGAAATTTAACACCTAATCCAAGATAGCTTAGGGTCGCTTCTGTAAGTATAATACTACCAAGATTCATGGTAGCTATAACAGTAAGCTGTGGAATAACATTAGGAATTAAATGCTTAAATATTCTTCTACTAACCCTGATACCTAATGCCTCTGTCGCGGTCATAAACTCTTGCTCACGAAGTGATAGTATCTGTCCGCGAACCATTCTGGCTATACTTGGCCATCCTAGTAATGCTAATATAATCATAAGCATAAATATACGAATTTGCGGATCAATTTTTAAGAAATCCATGATAGAACCTAGTATGATATATAAGGGCATGGACGGTATACAATATACTATATCTACTATACGCATAATTAGATTGTCCACCCATCCACCGAAATATCCTGCAATACCGCCTAATATTATGCCAATTAGGGTTTCAATTACTACAACCACAAAGCCTATAATCAGAGAAATCCTTCCTCCATACATCAGACGTGTAAGGATATCCATACCGTTGCCATCCGTTCCAAGTAGATGCTTTTTAGAAGGTGCCTCATATACATTAATCAGTTCGGTTTCTGTATATTTTCTTATTGTGTATTGATTGTTCTTACGTACGATGGTATATTCAACATCTTCCCCATTATTATCAGGGAAAACAAAGCTTGTATCACCGTTTTCTATGGCAGAAATTGCTGCCTCTTTGTAATCTATAGTTAAGAATTCTTTATCAACGGTATTAATATTTACATTAGATACAAGGGCATACTCAACTTTACTTCCACCCTCTAGTCTGTAAAATACCGCTTTAAAATCCTCTTCATCCAATTCCATTTCATAATTTACTCCGTTTACTTCAAAGCTTTTTATATTATCATTCATAGCCTTCTCTGCATTATAACGGAAATCATAATCCAATACGGTATCAGCTGTATAGGGGTTGAAAACCATCATAGAAACTAAACTGATTTCCTTTGCCCGAGAAACAGTCTTATTCTTACCGTTCTGTACTATATAATAGTCCACATCATCAAATTCAAAAGAAGTCTCTCCCGCCTCGGTAGCCTCTAAATAGACCTCTTCCATATCTCTTGAAAATGTCTCTCCCTCTGCGGGAGTAAATCTATCTATTCCTTTTAAACTTACCACAGATGCTACATCCTCAAATTGTACAATGCGATAAAAGTCTTTACCCTCATTTATCAGGGAATAAGTAACATCTCTGGATACAAAGCTTTCTTCACCTTTATTTATTGCCAGAATCAGCTGTGCTTTAGCTACTGATGGGAAGGTCTCTCCCTCAGCATCAATATATTGAAACTCACTTGAAATAGCAACACCAGCATAATCCTTTTCGATTTTTTCATAAATTTTAAAGACCTGTGTTTCTCCTATGGGTGCTAATAATCCCCCTATAAACGAGAATACAAACATGGTTACTAATATAATTAGTCCAATAACTGCCAGGCGATTTCTGAAAAACCTCTTAACTACCAACATTCCAGGTGATAGCACCCGCACTCTCTGTTCATCGTCTAATGCTACGGAGGTGCTAACATGTTTATCTTTATCTTTCTTAGTCATCTCGTACCTCCTTAATTTACTCTGACCCTAGGGTCAACAACTGCGTATAAAACATCTGCTATCAAGTTACCGAGTAGTGTAAGTATTGCCATGAATACCATATAGAACATAGAGAAGGGAATATCTCCTGTAGTCATAGCCTGATACGATGTATAACCAATTCCTTCAATCTGAAACAGAGTCTCTGTAATCATAGCTCCTGCAAACAGTGAAGGAAGAGTTCCTCCTATTATAGTAACTATAGGAATTAAAGTATTACGAAATGCATGATAATTTATTACTCTTTTTTCAGACAACCCCTTAGCTCTGGCTGTCCTTATATAATCCGAATTTAAAACCTCAAGCATATTAGTTCTGGTATAACGCATCAGTGAACCTACATTTACAATAACTAAAGTTATTACCGGCAAAATCAAATGATGAGCTCTATCTAAAAATTTACCGAACGGACTTAATTGTTCATACATACGTCCAATCATACCAAATAAATCAAACCATCCAAGTTTTATCGAGAATACATATTTTAAGATTGTCGCAAAAAAGAAGGAAGGTAAGGATATACCTATTAGTGCAAATACACTTATTGCATAATCTGTTTTGCTGTATTGTTTTCTGGCTGCCAAAATACCAAGGGGAATAGCTATAATAATTTGCAATAAAAAGGATGTCCCACCTAAAACAAAGGAATCCATTATTACTGTCTTAAACTTCTGTGTAACAGGCACATTAAATGCCCATGAATCTCCGAAATTGCCTCTTACAGCTTGTTTCAACCAATGAACAAATCCGGCAGCAATTCCCTTATCCAAGCCATAGGATTGATTTAATTGATCTAGCCACTCTCTGTAAGACTTCCCTCCCGGAAGTGAAGCCTTCTCCCTTGCCATGTTCTCAACAAAGGATGATGGCATACAGCGCATAATAGTATATATAATTAATGCAACAAAAAATAATATTACAACGCTTATTGCCAGTCTTCTTAATATAAATTTACGCATTGTCTGCATCTCCTGATTTCTAAATAGTATAATCTAAATTAAATATGCCAATCTATATGCAGTCATATATATATGACTTAATATATTTGTTTCATACACCTATAGAAAAATAACTACATATATATATGACTACATATAATAATTATATTTGCATCGTATTATAGATTGGAATACAATACATTTTCTGGCATAAATTAGCATGTCTATTAACATAAGGATAAGAATGCCATGATTACTCATGGCACTCTTATCTTATACTGCCTAAATAGCCAAAATCTTATCTTAATTCAAGGTTCTCAATCTCGTTGAACCATCCATAGAAGGTTGTGATATCAGGTGTAACTGTGTCGATATTCACACGTTCTGTACTGAATACAACAGAGTTCTGTCTCTGATAGTTAGGAATTTCAACAGCCCAATCCATAATTACATCCAAAGCCTGCTTATACGCAGATTTTCTGAAGGCTTGGTCATCACTGGTTCTTGCTTCCATGATCAAGTCATCAAGATCTTTATCAGCAATGTGATAGTGGTTACTGTCTGTTCCACCTAGACCAACTATGTTGGTGCTATGATATACCTGATACATATCGGGATCAATGGTTGCTCCCCAAGCAGCACACCAAAGCTCTTGTGTACCGGCATCAAGTCTATCCCAAAGAACATTACTATCTGTAAGGTCATTAACATTTAAGTTGAAACCAATACTTGCTAGAGCTGCAGAAGCATCTGTTAAAATCATAAATGCAGGATGGTTACCATCACCATCACCAGGAATAAGTACTTCATATTCCATCTTAGCACCTGCAGGAGCTGCAGTTACCTTACCGTCAGCTACTGTATAGCCTGCTGCTTCAAAGTATCCTAATGCTGCCTGAGCTGCTGCTACATACTTATCCTCTGAGCTCATATCTGCTTTATAAATGGGATTACCATTAACATCCTCGGAGAAAGCTACCTTATAATCTGCATCAGATTTCTGAGGAGCAGCCCAAGATGTGTTGGAAATCGGATAGTTAATTACGCTTGCTGCATCACCATAATAGGTATCAATACCGACATCACGATATACTGCAAGTACTGTCGAAAGAGCTTTTCTTAAGTTCTTGGAAGCCTCAGATGCAGACTCCCCACCTACATTAACGGTTTCAGCATTCAAACCGATATATCCATAACCAAGGTTATCAACAGAATTTGTTACAATCTTATCACCGCTAATTGTTCCGTTACTGTTAATACTTGCAATCTGCTCAAAAACAGTCTTGCTTCCTGAAGGATCGGTAATATCAAGTGTACCCTGTTCTATACCTGTTACCTTATCAGCCTCAGTAGTTTCCTTCAGCTGAACATATTTAACCTTAGGAGTACCCTTATAATAATGCTCATTTGCCTCTAAAAATACAACCTTGTTCTCGTATTTTACAAACTTATAAGGTCCTGCACCCAAAGGTTGTGTAGTCACAGCCTTAACTATTGATAAGTCACCTCTAGGGAAACCAAATTTATTATTCTCATAGTCATACTGAGCTTCGTCACCATAGTAATGAAGAGGAGCTACTATTGAACCACCGATTTGATAGATAGCGGTTGCATCATAACCCTTTGTCACTACCTGTACTTCAGTATCACTTATTTTCTTTATACCTTCAATATTAGCAACATCTTCGCCTTCACCGGCTGCTTTTTTCTCTTCGGTAATTATATCTCTTGCAAGAGCTAAAGCATCTTTTTCAAAGTAAGATTCATCTCCAGCATATCCGCCACCTAATGCCTTATAATCAGAACCGTACTGAGCAATAATATCCTCAAGTACCTGTTTCTCATCATCAACAGCATATGAGTCATAGTTTTCATCTAAATTATAGAAGTCTGCGAATAAATCCTTCTGTAGGGGATGTGCTTCAGTATATGATGCATAACGATCATCTGAGTAAAGACCACCAACCCAATCATACTCATCTTCTAATATCGGTCTGATGATTGTATCAGCAATCGACTTCTTTAAGCTGTCGCTAGGATTTGCTAAGAAATCAGCAACTTCATTATTTGTTATAGTCTCAGCAGCGGTAGAGTTAGCACGATAGTTCTGCATACCAACTATAGGCTGGGAATATAATGTTGATGAGCCATCATAGGCTGTATCTGATAATACATAATAAGTAAATATAATATCATCAGCATCCATTACATGTCCGTCACTAAACTTAACGTCATCTCTAATCTTTATATCATAAGTAGTTTTATTTGCAGCTTGATCAAATTTAACTGCTATGTCCGCGATTCCGGAATAAAAATAATCTACGCCATTGTAAGGGATTGTCTCTCCTTTAATTGCATTGTAGACAATGCCTCCTGTCCTGTCAGTTGTAAGCAGTTGAACACCTGTAAATTCAGTAACGTCCTGATCATAACCAGTAGTAGCAAAGAAAGGACTGAACCTCTCACTAAATGCTAGATAACCAACTACCAACGGAGTATCTGAGCTGGCACTATCTGTGGGTTCAGGCGCATCTGTTGGTTCTTTTTTATCATCATCTTTGTTGTCTACAACCTGTTTATCATCGGTTGGATCTTTGTCTTTATCCTTCTTGCCACATGCTGAAAACGCCATTAAAACCATGACAAGCACAAGCAACAGGGATAAAGCTTTGCTAATCTTTTTCATATTTCTTATCCTCCTCTTTTAAATTTATATATTTAAAGTTTAAATATATCCTCTTTGAAATATTTCCCGGTCATCCCTATAAAGAAAATAGGCAAAAGACATTCATTATAATCATTCATTATAATTCGGATCTTCCACCCCATAGGTAACCCTCTTTTGTAATTGTAGAAATACTATGCTTAAAGCCAATATAAGAAGCATCCCTCCGGTAAAAATCCAATTCTTCAGGAGTGTATCAGCGCTTCCCTTTATTAATGTATAAATTATGTTTCCCATGCCTGCTAGAAAGCTAAGAGCTATCTGCCAAATCGTTGAACGACGAATTCTTATCTTAGTTCTATCATATGCAGCTTGTTCCAACTTATTGCCTGAATATATGAAGCCTATAGTTCCTATTATCATATAGAAAATTGGAAGAAATAAGGACACATATGGGAGGGCTATATAAGCTATCCTGCTTCCGGGATTGTTCAAAAAACCAAGCCCGATTGCAGTAGCGCTACTGCAAAGCGCTAAAGCCAAATAGTATGATTTATACCTTTTAAAATCTGTTTCACTAAGCTGGCATATATAATATCTTCCAACATACTCCGCTACCTGCTTTATTTTCCCGTTAGGCTGCGTTTTTGAAACTAGCTTATAGTCCTTATAATATTTTTTCATCGTATTTCCTATTCATTCATAAAAACATATCTAGTATTAAAAAGGTCGTCAATACCGACGACCTAGTATGCCTCATGTATATCTCGTGAATTTTTCCCCATATAAAATCTCGATTTCCTTAAAATAAAGTAGGATTATCGTATCACTTGTGTCTTTTATTAAAATATCATAGATATTATTTAATGTCAAGCATTAGCTCTTTGTTTCTAGTATTTTCTACTTTATTATTCATAGAAAAGTATGTATTTACAATAGCTCAAAAGACTTTCTCTAAATGAACATTTTAACCTTTAAATCATATAATGTCACATAAGGAGGGGTATAAGATGTCTTATAATATGAAAATAGGAATATTCGGTGGTGACAAACGACAGGTTTATATGGCATTGTCCCTGCTTAACAAAGGTTACAGCGTGTACACATATAGGCTAATTAGTCGAATTACGCACAAAAATCATACAGAAGCCTGCGGATTAGACGAACTGATGAAAATGTGTCAGGTACTGATTGGTCCTATTCCCTTAACCAAGGATCTTGTGACTATATCTGACGATACAGCCAACGATTCCGAAAAGACTATCACTCATCTGCTAAACAAGGAGCATTTACTTATCGGGGGAGTGATACCTTCTGATATTGTAAGCCTATGTAATAAAAAGGGTGTGTTCTGCTATGACCTAATGAAAAGCGATAAAATAGCTATAATGAATGCCATCGCAACTGCTGAAGGCACTATTATGGAAGCAATAAAAAACAGCGACAAAAATCTTCATCATAGCAACTGCCTTGTCCTTGGCTATGGTCGATGCGGTAAGGTACTTGCCGCTAAGCTAAAGGGCTTGGATACCTATACTACAATTGCCGCCAGAAGCGATGATGCTTTGGCTTATGCACATGCAGCAGGATTTTCGACTATCAAATTATGTGATATAAAAACAGTATTATCAAACCATCAATATATCTTTAATACAATCCCATCTCTTGTCTTGGATCAGGAATGCTTAAAATTAGTTTCAGGAGACGTTCTTATTATAGATATCGCATCTGCCCCGGGTGGAGTCGATTATGAATATGCTCTAAATCATGGTATAAACGCAAAATTATGTCTTGGTCTTCCCGGTAAGGTTGCCCCAAGAGCATCCGCAGATATATTGGTGTCAGAAATTGAAGCTCTGATAAAAGAAAGAAGTGGTTAAATGAATATTAGCGGAAAAAGCATAGGCATAGCCCTTACAGGTTCATATTGCACCTATGATAAGGTCTTTCCTCAGATAGAAAGACTTATAAAGGAAAATGCTAATGTATATACAATCTTTTCTTACCAATCACAAAATACCGATACGCGTTTCGGTAAAGCGGCTGACTTTTTAAAGCAAGCTAAGGAAATAACAGGTAGAGAGCCTATAACAACCATAACCGAGGCTGAAAAGCTAGGTCCCAATAATATACTTGACACTGTCGTGGTGGCTCCCTGCACAGGTAATACATTGGCTAAAATGGCTAATGCTATAACCGATTCCCCTGTTCTTATGGCAACTAAAGGGCTACTTCGAAACAATAAGCCTGTGATATTGGCAATCTCAACTAATGATGCTCTGAGTAATAACTTAAGGAATATCGGACAGTTAATAAATTTAAAGAATCTATATTTTGTCCCCTTTGGTCAGGATAATTATAATGGAAAGCCTCATTCCATGGTTGCACACTTTGATCTTATGCTTCCTACAATCGAAAATGCATTGGAGGGGCGACAGCTACAGCCAATTATAATGGGACCGAATTAGTGCATCAAGGCTCATTCAAAAAACCTAAGGGGTTAATATGTATATCCTCACACACCCGTAAAAGTACACGATACCCTGCTATGTATGTCTTCATCGGGCATAAATGCCCGCTGCGACCATACATATCAGAGCACCGCGTTCTTTTAAGGGTGCATTATGGATATACATACTAGCCCCTTTAATTATTTTTTTGAATGAGCCTTATAGTTATCAAACACTTGCAATACATTTGCATCAATTACTAATTTACGCCTATTCCTTGTTGGTTTTTTCGATTTCAGTAATGGCGTTCTTTTTCATGGGGATTCTGCAATTTTTATTATTACCGAATTCAACTATTACTACCTCATCCATCACGTCAATTACCACTCCGTAAAATCCGCTGGAGGTTAATATGCTATCACCCTTTTCTAAGGTTGAAAGCATAGCCTGCATTTGCTTTTGTTGCTTCTTCTGTGGACGTATAAGCATGAAGTATAATAAAGCACCTAATATACCAATTTGAACAACTAGCAATATTAGATTTCCGCTTCCTGATGCCCCCTCTGTTGTCTCTCCTGCTAAAACAATTAAATCATACATATTTATTACCTCCTAGGTTTCTTCTATTTATCATTATATTGCATTAAGCCTTCTAGCTTTTGTTTTTTGTATTGCTTGTAGCGTTTGCTACGGATTGCTTCCCTAATTTCCTTCATCATGTGGTTATAAAAATAAAGGTTATGGAGTACCAATAGACGCATCCCCAGCAATTCCTTTGCCTTCAGCAAATGCCTTATATAGGCCCTGCTATAGGTCTGACATGTTGGACAAGAACATCCTTCTTCTATCGGTTTATCATCTAGCTCATATTTTGCATTATATAAATTCATTTTACCAAGCCCGGTATAAGCATGTCCATGTCTGCCGTTGCGAGACGGGTATACACAATCGAAGAAGTCCACTCCTCTATCTACTGCTTCTAGTATATTTGCCGGAGTTCCTACTCCCATTAGATATACAGGTTTACTAAGGGGTAGGTATGGGACAGTCTCTTCTATGATACGATACATTTCGTCGTGGCTTTCACCTACGGCAAGACCACCGATTGCATAGCCATCTAAATCCATTTCTGATATAACCTTAGCATGTTCTATTCGAACATCTTCATAGGTACCGCCTTGATTAATGCCAAATAGCATTTGATTCTTATTTGTGGTGTCGTGAAGGTTGTTTAACCTGTCCATCTCCTTTTTGCTTCGAATAAGCCACCTGGTTGTTCTATCGACGGAATTCTGAATATAGGCTTTTTCTGCCGGATGAGGCGGACATTCGTCAAAGGCCATGGCTATGGTGGATGCAAGGTTCGATTGTATCTGCATACTCTCTTCGGGGCCCATGAATATCTTTCTGCCATCTATATGGGAGTTAAAATATACTCCCTCTTCTTGAATCTTTCTTAGCTTAGCCAGAGAAAAGACTTGGAAGCCACCTGAATCAGTTAGAATAGGCTTATCCCAAACCATAAATTTATGAAGCCCACCCATTTTCTTTATTATCTGGTCTCCGGTTCTGACATGAAGATGATAAGTGTTAGATAACTGTACCTGGGTTTCTATATTATTTAAATCTATAGTGGATACAGCCCCCTTTATTGCTGCTACAGTACCAACATTCATGAATACCGGGGTTTGTATGGTGCCATGCACGGTTTCAAATTCACCACTTTTTGCATGTCCATCCTGCTGAATTAATCTGTACATAATTCCTACTTTCCAAACAAACAATCTTATTAACAATAAATAAGATATGATTTTCTTAATCTCCATTTATAACATTACAAGTATACATTGAAAATATATTATTTTCAACCATAAATTCCTTGAGTTTCCGCACTTTTATCCACAAGTACTCATTTTAGGCGATTTGTTATAAACAACTTTTAGAAAATGCCCAAAACTTAAGGAAATCCTCTCTGTTTTGTAGTAAAATTAATTCATCACAAAA
>JAAYJU010000204.1 GCA_012522735.1 Clostridiales bacterium
AGAAACCATCTTATAGAGATTAATACGCCCTATATCATTTTTTGCCAATAAAATTGCATGATAAGAAGGAAGCTTCCTTATAGCTTCCGCCGACAATCTACCAAGCTTATCGATATCATTTATATTTAAAATATCCTTTTCATCCAGCATTAACACAAGCCTTAGGAATATCTCGGCTGTAGCCTCTGCATCATCAACAGCTCTATGATGATTCTCCAAAGAAACTCCCAGAGCCTTAGCCACACTGTTAAGCTTGTACCTGCTAAGATTCGGAAGCAGTATTCTTGACAGCCCCACCGTATCTATATATGTAAATTCATTTGTCAGCCCAAGTATCTGAGCATTTTGAATGATAAATCCCATATCAAAGGATGCATTATGGGCTACCAAGACAGTATCTTTACTAAATTCCATGAACTCCAAAAGAGCATCCTCTATGGCCGGTGCATCTATCACCATTTCATCGTTAATGGATGTCAGCTGAGTTATATTATAGGGTATGGGTATCTTTGGATTTACAAATGTAGAGAATCTGTCCACTATTTCACCACTTGATACCTTGACTGCACCTATTTCAATTATTCTATCATTAACCTTAGAAAATCCGGTTGTCTCTATGTCAAATACGACAAAATCATCCTCTGAAAGGCTTTGCCCCTTACCGTTTGTAACGACTTCCTTAACATCATCAACCAGATAAGCCTCCATGCCGAATATTACTTTAAACTTCTCCGCTCTGGCCTTCTCCTCAGGATCCGAAAAGCTCTTCGGATTTATGGTATGGTTTGCCTGAGGAAATGATTGAACAACCCCGTGGTCTGTTATAGCTACTGCAGGATGCCCCCAGTCAAATGCACGACGAACCAGTTTCTGCACATCCACAACCGCATCCATATCACTCATCATAGTATGGGCATGAAGCTCCACACGCTTTATCGGTGCCCTGTCATACCGCTTTGCTGTAAAATTCTCTATAACCTTAATTCCCACCACAGATCCTATGGTAATGTCTCTCTCATAGGTATCCGCCATGGCTATTCCCTTAAGCGAATAAAAAGAACCTTCCTTCAGGCTATCTAGTATATCATCAACCTCTATGGTCTTAGAATATATCTTTACCTTTATGGAATCGGTAAAGTCAGTAAGCACAAATGTTATCAGGCTTTTCTCATTTCCTATGGGCCTGCTTTCAAGCCTACGCACCTTACCCCGAATTACCACCTCGCCGATTTCCCCAATAATATCGCTGATAGGAATTAAGCTACCTTCAAAGTTCTTACCATATATAAGAGATGGGTCTTTAGGTAGTCTACGGAATTTATTCTTACCCTTTTCATATGTAGATTTCTTAGCACTTGGACTTTTTATATTGTTGTTAGTCGAACCATTAGTATTTCCGATATTATTGCCCTTAGTTGAACCATTGGTACTCCCTATATTGTTGTCCTTAGTAGAACCCTTGGTATTTCCAATAGAATCCGCCCCATTCGTTGCTACACCATTAGGAGCTACCCCCTTCCCAGCATTAGCACTCTCACTATAATAATCATATACTGGTGCCTCATATTCCTCATCATGATTGTCATCATCATCCTCTTCTGGTCTTAGGAATGCAGGAAGTCTCAGCTTTCTTTTCTCCTTGGCTTTAATATATTCGAATTTGACTCCTATATCATATCCGAATCTATCCTCAAACAGCTTGATTAGATAGTCCCTTAGTTTTTCGAACTTGTCCTCAGCCACACAGTTTTCCTTAGATTTAACGATGATAGTATTTCCTTTAATCCTTGTATCCGCCTGAGTCAGTAGATAATATGTAACAACACTTATATCCTTTAGCTCTTCCAGAATACTATCCATATAAACTGAAAGCAAATTTTCCAGCTCGTATCTATCAGCAAGCTCGAAATAGGGTGCTATAATTGCCTTATTACCAGTATGTGAAAAGAGCTGCCAATTAAGCAGTTCTTCCATCCTTTTAATATGTTTCCTATGAATCAATGCCTTACTCTTAATGTGAATCATAAGAGTACTGTTTTGCTTGGACGCAACTACCCTTACAACTTCAGTTTCGCTGTAAAGGTCTTTTAATTCCTTATCACAAGTCAATTGCTCAAATGCTTCAAAAAATAACATGTTGTTTGCCCCTATCATATTATGTAATTTTATCTTGGTTTTCTTAAAATGTTCCCTTACTCTTAATACAAATGCTTATTTAATAAACTCCGCCATATGAATTCATTCCACTAAATACAAATACTTACTTAATAAGCTCTCCCATATGGATTCGTTCCACTATATTATAGTCAGCTTCTTTAGAGCTATATCCATATCCCCTATTAGTATTCTCTCTAATCCAAATGATATCTCCCTGATATAGCACAGGTTGCATATCGCTCTCAAAAATACCTTCCAATTCCTTCCTGGCCAATACCTCTCCCATTGAATCAATAAGAATAAATCCTATCTTGGAAGACGGACCACTATCTTGAATATCATTAAAATCATCTATCTGATATATTAGTCCAAACCGATCCTCATTTATCTTAAGCATTCGCAAGTTCACTGCAGTTTTGTTGGATCCTTCTTTGTAATCTGTAAGCCAAAGAAGCTTAGAGCTATTACCATCCTTAGAGACTAAGGAGACATAGACATTCTTTGTGCCATAATAGAAGAGCTCATCCGCTGTCATGCTATGATGGGGCAGTGATACTCCGGCTACGATATTGTTATATTTGCCAATCTCAAAGCCACCTACCCTAGTTCCGGTGTGATTATCCCCGATTCGTCCTACAATGTTTAATAAATCAATCTCGTCAGTATACCAATAAACGCCCTCATTCTTCTGCGCCATAGCTAAAGCTCCGTCGCGATGGGTTTGCATGACTACTGATCTAGGATATGCATCCCCATGATCCACATATATTACGTTATTTCCATCAAATCTAACAAACTGATTGAAAGAATGGCTGACATGATTATAAGGAAATAATTGACCTACGTAACGTTTATCCATAGTCTTAGCATCGATTACAATTGTGATATTGGACTGATGATTAAATCCGTCTGATGATGTATAACGCTCTCGAGCTGTGTGAATCACAAGGGTATCGCCCTGCATTGCCATGGAGCAGCTACCTGCATCAAAGGGTATCGTCGTCTTACATTCTTCTCCTATTATATTGCTACGACCAACCTCTTTCATGCTTTTATCGTACTTAATAACTGAAAATACAGTCCTAGTATCTGACTCCTCTATGTTTGACTGACCGCATACCACATAAGTACTGCCATCCTCCCCAAGATATACCCCGCCTAAGGGATAGGGAAGCTTAATTTTCTTATTTTGAAGGCGCTTGTAATTCCCGTCATACACCTCATATGACAGAGCACATTCCTCATCTAAATAATTATATAATACAAGCTTTCCATCAGCCAAAGCAAATAGATAGGTTTTATCCACCATGGCATAGGAACTGTCGCCATAGTAGCCTGAATAGTAATAGCCTCCCACATTTACCTTATCTGTCATATCCGTCAAGTATAATGAATCCTTCCATAAGCCACTTGGTGTATTCTCTACCTTTAGCTTATATTCTTTTTTGACCCCGTTTGGTGCTGTGACAGTAAGAGTGGTTGAGCCTGTCTTCTTTCCAGTTAGCACCCCAAGGCTATTAACCGAGGCAATCTTTTTATCCTTTAGCTTATATGTAAAAACACGGGCATTTTTCCCAAGATCGTATTCATTTTTATACTTAGCATATATAACCTGAAATGAGGATGGATAAAGAGTAAGAGTCGATACCTTCTCTCCGTTCAAATTCATCACATCAAAATCAGGCAACACACTGTTAACCTCAAATGTCGCCTTATATCTCTTATTGGTATCCTTTTGATACCCTTCTATAGTAGCAGTTCCTAAGGATACTGCCTTGAATTTGTTACCGGATACCTTCTTGATGGCACTTCCGCTTTTAACCTTCCAGGTCATAGACTTATAGGTTGCATTACTTGGCTCAAATACAGCCTTTACTGTAAATGTATCACCTACTTGAATATACTTCTTACTTGCTTGAATTGTTACCTTCTTGGCAGGCACCTTGACTGTAGCCTTTTTCTCCATAATGCCTGTCTTATTAAGGGATAAGCTTCTAGCGTCTACCCGGCTAGCCCCTACAGGAATAAGCAAGCTAACAAATATAATCGATATCAATCTTACCAATAGTGATTTAAAATGTACCCGATTCCTCTTATCCTTTGTATTCATAATCAGCTCTCCTCCCCTATATAACACTATTTCAAGTTCTTAGTTGATCACAGCTCATTATTTCCATCAGCTCTATTATTTCCAGTTCTTAGCTCGTTAAGCTCATAAGCTCTATTATTTCCAGGTAATTAGCTCCTGTCTTAAGGCCTCCAAAAGCTCATCCTCTGGGAATCTGCGAACAATCTCGCCCTTCTTTATAAGCATGCCTACACCATTTCCACCGGCTATACCGATATCGGCCTCTCTGGCTTCTCCTGGGCCATTTACCGCACAACCCATAACAGCTACCTTTATATCCAGATCAAATTCCTCGCACATTTCCTCTACCTGGGAGGCAAGCTTGATAAGATCAATCTGTGTTCTTCCACAGGTAGGACAGGATACCACATCAATTCCCCCTGTCCGATATCCCAAGGTCTTTAATATAAGCTTGGCCGATTTTATTTCCTCTATAGGGTCACCTGTCAGGGATACCCGTATGGTATCACCAATACCCTGATATAGGATGATGCCAAGACCTACCGAGGATTTAATATTTCCGGCATTTACAGTACCAGACTCGGTTATGCCCACATGTAATGGATAATGAGTTTCCCTAGCTATCAGCTCATGGGCCTTAATGCACATCATAACATCGGATGATTTTATGCTTATGACCAGATTGTCATAACCCATATCCTCTATTCTCTTTACATTATTAAGGGCGCTTTCAACCAAGCCCTCAGCATTTACATGTCCATGCTTTGCTATAATATCCTTCTCAAGGGAGCCGCTATTTACACCGACACGAATCGGAATATACCTTTCCTTGGCTATATCTACAAGAGCCCTAAGCTTCTCATCACTGCCAATATTACCGGGATTTATACGGATTTTATCCGCTCCATTTTCCATAGCGGCTATAGCAAGTCTATAATCAAAGTGAATGTCAGCCACCAAGGGTATGCTAATCTGCTTCTTTATCTCTTTAAATGCCTCTGCCGCCTGCATATTCGGAACCGCACAGCGTATAATATCGCAGCCAGCCTTTTCAAGCCTTCTAATCTGCTCTACAGTCTTTTCTACATCCTCGGTCCTTGTATTTGTCATGGACTGAATAAGTATCGGATTACCTCCACCGATAACTCTATTCCCAACCCTTATTTCCTTAGTATTATCTCTATACATATATACACCTCTTTTCAGCGTCCGTAATAGTATCGTAATGGTGCCAGGCACCATTA
>JAAYJU010000205.1 GCA_012522735.1 Clostridiales bacterium
ATATAAACGCAAACGATAATTACGAATTAGCAGCTGCTTAATTGCAGCTCTTGTCGGCTCTAGGCATCCTGCGGCTTAGAATCCCGGCATCAAATTAGCGGGGACCTCCATCTTCAAAGCTTTGAGAGGGTGGAAGATATATGAAGCTACCAAAACCGGAAGCCTGTCAATCGGCGTTCGGTAGAGGGAACAGTGTGGTAACGCCACACATAAAAGACTGACTGTAATGGGAGAGACTGCAATGGAAGGGCTTTCGGACGCGGGTTCGACTCCCGCCAGCTCCATTGAAGAAAGATGAGGAAATGCTTGATTTTAGGCATTTCCTTTTTTAAAATAATTACATGGTAAAAATATGCATTTGATGTAGAAAATATCATATAAAAGATGAATCATTTTCAAGAGGATTTTCCTTTTTTTATTCAATGAAATGCAACCTCAATGAAAAAACGGGTAGTAGAGAAGTGAAGGGTTAGAAATGAAATATAGGAGGTGATAGATTGGAGGACAGTAGAATAGTTGATTTGTATTGGGCGCGCTCTGAGCATGCGATAACAGAGACTGCAATTAAATACGGAAAATACTGCTATGCTATCGCTAACAATATTCTTCAGAATGTAGAAGAGGCTGACGAAAGCGTGAATGATACATATCTCGGTGCCTGGAACTCAATGCCGCCACATCGCCCCTCCATTCTGCGGACATATCTTGGCAAGATTACTCGCCACCTATCTCTGAAAAAATTGAGAGATATGAACAGGGATAAACGTGGTGGCGGCGAAGTGGCTCTTGCTCTTGAGGAGCTTGAAGAATGTGTTCCATCAAAAGCCACAGTGGAAGAAGAAATCATCTCGGCAGAACTTTCAGAAATAATCAATTGTTTTGTCGCAAAACTGCCTGAAACAGAGCGACGAGTCTTTCTTAGCCGTTATTGGTACTTGGATTCTATCATGCAAATCAGTCTGGATTTTCATTTCAGTAACAGCAAGGTAAAGTCTATGCTCCATAGGACAAGAAAAAAGTTGTTATTCCATTTAAAACAGGAGGAAGTGCTATGAACGCAAATCACATTCTCGATGCATTTGAAATGATTGATGATGCATACATCATTGATGTAAAGGAGCGTAATGCTATGAGTACTACTATAGATAATACAGAAAAAAAGGTCCGATATCTGCGTCGTCCCCTTGTTTTAGTTGCGTTGATAGCCACATTGTTTGCCCTCTGTGGTTTTGCCGCATATGAAATTGGGCTGTTTGACCAATGGTTACAAAAGCCATCGACAAATCCAAAGGAAACAGTTCAAAGTGCAATCGAAAATCAAATCGGCAAGGAATACACGATAAATGTACGCATAGATGAAATAAAGATTGATGATACTGAAACGAAGCGCGTGATAGAGATGTATACCGGCAGCGAGCTTGCCAAAGCACGGGGCTGGACTGATTTATACCTTGCAGAACATTTTATTGTGGTATGGACAAAATATTATGTTGAGTACGACCATACCAAAACCTTTATGAATGATGGATATACAGAACAGTATTTCTATCTGACAGAGGACCCGAAAACCGGTGTATGGACTATCATTGACAATACAAGCCCAAACACTTAAATATTCGAATAAGGCCTTACATCCGCGACTATTGCTATTGCACATCATCCATTAAGTTGGCTAAAACCTGCTGAAGAAGATTGGATTAAAAAGTATTTTATTGATGATGAGTTTTACAATGTAGATATATTTAAGGATATAGCCTACTGGTGTTCCTTTTTAGTGGCTTTTTGTCTATGGGTTACTTATATTTGTGACTCTGTCACAGATAAAGAGTAAGAGAAAATATAATATAAATCATACAGTATCATAACGCAGTAAATTAAAATAGAATTTCATATAACCAGGAGGAAGAAAATGTTTAATTTTCTAAAGAGAGATGACAGTAAAGTAATCAATGTCAATGATATGGATAACCTTATAGGTAAGGTGGAAATAATCGATATCAGAGAGCCATATGAATTTAGAGGTGGAAGCTTAAGGACAGCCAAAAATATACCTATGAGTAATTTGTCGGCCAACCCTGAAAAATATATAGCTAAGGACAAGACCTACTATATTATATGTCAATCAGGTGCAAGAAGTGGGATGTTAACAAGAATCATCTCCAAGCAAGGATATAGTGTGATTAATGTTGCAGGTGGCATTGGGTCATATGTAGGAAGTAAACGAAACTAAAGTGTATTATAGGAGGAAGACATGGGTAGAAAAATTATTATTGTTGGTGGAGTTGCCGGTGGAGCATCAGCGGCAGCACGTCTAAGAAGAAACAGCGAAGAGGATCAGATTATAATGTTTGAAAGAGGACCTCATGTCTCTTTTTCTAATTGCTCCCTACCCTATCATTTAAGTGGGACTGTAAAAGATGTAGAAGATCTGGTTTTTATGAATCCTGAGCTTTTTCTCAAACAGTATAATATTGATGCACGTATATATAGTGAGGTTACTTCAATTGATAGAGAGAATAAGATAGTTAAGGTAAAGAAAACCGATTCGGGAGAAGAATATAGTGAAGCCTATGATAAATTAATTCTATCCCCGGGAGCCTCTCCTATTGTTCCCAAGCTTCCGGGCATAGAAGAAGCAAATATTTTTACTGTTAGAAATGTGGTGGATATTGATAGATTAAATAAATTTATAGAGCAAATGGCTACCAAGGATGTGACAGTTATTGGTGGTGGTTATGTGGGAGTTGAGGTCGCCGAGAATTTAAGCGAAGCCGGATATAATGTTACCTTAATAGAGGCTACGAATCAGATTCTTAGGCCCTTTGATTACGATATGGTTCAAATATTCCATAAGGTACTAATAGACCATGATGTAAACCTAATTCTCGGAGATAGGGTAAATAGGTTTGATAAAAATAAAGTTATACTATCATCCGGAAAAACTATACATGCAAATGCGGTTGTAATGGCTATTGGTGTATCCCCCGAAACCCATCTCGCAAAAGAGTCTGGTCTGGAGCTTGGTCAAACAGGAGCTATTAAAGTAGATAATAATTACCGGACAAATGATCCTGATATCTATGCAATTGGTGATGCTATTGAAGTGTATCATGCTTTGACAGGGCAGGTGACGAAATTATCCTTAGCAGGTCCGGCACTTAAGCAAGCCCGAATTGTTGCTGATCATATCAATCATAAGAGCACACCGAATAAAGGATATATTGGTTCTTCAGCTATAAAGGTATTTGAATATAACGGGGCGTCTACTGGATTGAATGAAGCCTTAATTAAATATCTTGATTTGAAGATTGATTATGAAGTTGTCAGTCTTATTCTACCTGATAAAGTTGGAATAATGCCAGATGCAGCATCAATGCATTTTAAACTTCTGTTTGAAGTTCCAACAGGGAGGATATTAGGAGCTCAGGCTATAGGTATGGGAGATGTCACAAAGCGTATTGATATAATAGCTACAGCTATTAAGTTTAATGGGACAGTAGAAGATTTAGTGGATCTGGAGCTAAGCTATGCACCTCCATTCTCAACCGCAAAGGATATCGTTAATTATGCGGGCTATGTGGGTTCAAATCTTCTAAATGGTGATTTCAAGCAGGTTAATGTAGACAAGGTTAGGGATCTTATAAATGACAACAATACAATCATTGATGTGAGAGAAGCTTATGAGTTTGAACTAGGTCATATTAAAGGAGCAATTAATATTCCCCTGAGTGAGCTTAGAGATAGAGTAAATGAGATTCCTAAGGATAGGCCTGTATATTTACATTGCAGAAGCGGCCAACGAAGCTACAATGCTGCTTTGGTACTTCAGAACCTAGGCTTTACCAATGTTACTAATATAACGGGAAGCTTTCTAGGTGTTTCATTATATGAATACTATAATGATAAAGTAAACGAAAGAGATAGTATTGTAACGGCCTATAATTTTAGTTAGCATACCCCGTTCATAATAAAGCCATAGATAATAAGATTAATATCGCTACTGTTTTGGTTATTATATTTAATTAATAACCAAAACAGTTTTTTATCTATCTTCAAATAAATCAGACAGTTTTTTATCTATCTTCAAATAAATTTGACATTATAAAGATATTATGTTATTATTTACTCCGACATAATGATAATGAATATCAAAATCGTAAACTGTGGAGGTCTCAAATGAAAGCAATTTTTTATGCAATTATTTTTTTAGGTATTATCTCCTTAACTGGATGTGCAGTAAAATCCGAGGATTCACAAGCTAATATATCCGTACAGGGGAAGAATACTGTAAATGTTTATTCAGCACGTAATTATGACGTGGATAAAGATTTATTTTTAAAGTTTGAAGAGGATACTGGAATTAAGGTTAATTTAATAGAAGGCAAGGGCGATGAATTAATTGAGCGTATGAACCGTGAAAAAGGAAATCCCCAAGCTGATTTATTTTTAACAGTCGGTGGAGAAACCATTTCCTATGCGAAGAAGCAAGATTTGTTGCAGACTCATGGAATAGATAATTTGAGTGATATCCTTGTTGAGTCATTTTATAGAGAGGATTGGATTGCCCTTACTAAAAGAGCCCGTGTATTAGTTTATGATAACAATAAATATCCTGGTCACCAGTTGAGCTCATATTTTGAACTGGGTCAGGAGATATATAAGGATAATTTATTAGTCCGTTCTGGAACATCCTCATATAATATAGCCCTAACCGCCAATATCCTACAAAGCTATGGGACAGAAAAGGCTAGAGAATTCGTGACGGCTATCGTTCAAGGAATAGCACGTGATCCACAAGGTGGTGATCGCGACCAGGCAAAGGCAGTAGCAGCCGGGGAGGGGGAGTTTGCGATCATGAACACCTATTATATATCTAAGATGCTTAACTCAGCAGATAGCTCGGAGGTAGATGCGGCAAAGCAGGTCAGTATAGCATTTCCTGAGGAAACCCATGTGAATATCAGCTGGGGCGCGATTGTAAAGGGTGCTAAGAACGGCGAAAATGCAAAGAAACTTTTAGAGTATTTATTAAAGGAAGAACAGCAGAGGGCCTATATGGAGGATAACGGTGAATATCCTATCATAAAGAGTGTAGAGCTAAATGAATTATTAAAGGGCTTTGGTGAATTTACGTCAATGCCTGTGGATTATGAAACCTTAGGTGACTTTACGACAGAAGCAATTATGATCATGGACGAGCTAGGATGGAAATAAAGAATGAAAAACAAAATTAATGTCATAAGAATCATAAGTACATTTATCATTTTAATCATAATAGGGCTTCTTATGGAGGCTGTCATGGAGCTCTTTAATGAACCGACTGCTGTATGGGTGCATATAAAGGAGAACCTTTTATTCGGTTATACCATGAATACGATTCTACTAGTATCCCTAAGCATGCTTTTTAGTGGAGTGATAGGTACTGTTATGGCTTATTTTGTTACCTGCTATGATTTCTATGGTAGGAAAATTTTGAGTATACTGCTCTACTTTCCTTTAGCTATACCCCCATACATTGGAGCCTATGTCTATGTGGATATGTTTCAAAAGGGAGGGCTAATAGCTAATATCATTAAAACCACAATCCCTATACACTCCTTATGGATGTCTGTATTCGTATTTACGCTTTTTCTGTATCCATATGTCTATATAGGTGTCAGAGGATACTTAAGTAATAACATGGCTGGATATATAGAAAATGCAAGGCTGTTAAAAAAGAGTGAATTTGAGATATTTCTAAAGGTAATACTTCCAATTTCAAAATACGCTATTTTTTCTGGCATGGTTTTTGTAGGGTTAGAGGTGTTAGGCGATTTTGGAGTTGTTCAATATCTTGGAGTCCAAACCTTCGCCACTGCTATATTTAAAAGCTGGATTAATTTTAAGGATTTTGACAGTGCCATACGGTTAAGCGGAGTATTGGTGTTAGTTGTTCTGTTTTTACTGGTTGTAAAATATAAGCTTGTGAACAAAAAACAGCCTTCAGCTACAACAACTAAGACTAGAGCATTACAAAGACATAAGCTATCTAAGCTTTCACAGGTAGGAATGGCAGGAGTTGGCTTTAGTATTTTGTTATTATCATTTGCATTACCGATCTATCAGCTGATACAATGGGCACTCATGTCCTACAGTAGGGTGAGATATGTCAACTTAGTTGATATGCTTAAGAATACTTTGTTTATATCCATAGGAATAGCCTTGTTAATAGTGATATTAGCAACAATCATTTCTTCCTATACAAGGGTAAGCTCTAAATCTATCAAGCTTGTTTATGGGAAAATGTCCATACTTCCATACGCAATTCCGGGTTCTGTCATGGCTATGATGTTTATCGTGTTTTTTAAAAAGCTAGATGATTTCTTCATGCTTTCTATTGGAACCACGATATTTATGCTTTTGACGGCTTACGTGATACGTTACTTAGGGATAGCTTATGAAAATCTAGAAAATGGTTATAAAAAAATAGGTATAAGATATCATGAGGCTTCTAGAACCTTAGGTGAAGGTTATTATAGGACCTTGTTTAAGGTGGATATACCGATATTAAAGCCATTTCTATTTAGTGCTTTTTCTCTGGTATTCTTAGATCTGATTAAGGAGCTTCCCCTGACCTTGGTTTTAAGACCCTTTAACTTTAATACATTATCCACTCAGGTGTATCAGTATGCCAGTGATGAGATGGTGGAAGAGTCAGCGGTTCCAAGTATAATAATCATCGCCTTAAGTATGATTATTGTTTATGGACTAGTTAAGAAGAAAAGGAGAAGATGATATGTCATATTTTGATTTAGAACAACTGAATTTTAGATATCCGAATCAGAAGACGGGTGGAATAGAGGATTTCTCCATGAGTATAGATAAGGGTGAGATTGTGGCCTTACTTGGTAAAAGCGGAAGTGGTAAAAGTACCATTCTCCGATTGATTTCAGGTCTTGAGACCCCAAAGTCCGGAACCTTGAGAGTCAATCAGAAGATTATATTTGACCATAATATTAATTTGGCTCCTCAAGAGAGAGGAATCGGGATGATTTTTCAAGACTATAGCCTCTTTCCTCATTTAACCGTATTGCAAAATGTTATGTTCGGTGTTTCGAGGAAGGGGAAAAAGGAAAGGGAGAAGAAGGCCATGGATATTCTAGCCATGGTGCAGCTTCAGGAACATGCTAGGAAGTATCCACAGGAATGCTCAGGAGGACAGCAGCAAAGAATCGCTATAGCCAGAGCATTGGCAGCAGAACCAAATATCTTATTACTTGATGAACCTTTCTCAAATTTGGATGAAGAGCTAAAGAAATCGGTAAGAGAGGAAATTAAAGACCTGTTGAAAAAATGCAATATTACTGCGATTTTAGTTACTCATGACAAAGGAGATGTAGGTGCGGTGGCTGATAGGGTCTTGCATATAGCATAGAAAGAATCCAAAGATAACCAATCCTGGTATTAAACCATTTCTTGTGAATATTCAATAAAAGCGACTGTAATTGACAAGTATTTACACTTGTAAAAGAATGTAAGGTGGTCTATGCTTATAGAGTTCAATGCAAGACGAGAATGCAACTTATACTTGGTATGTTGTTGAGGGTAAAGAAAATCCTAACTCAGTTACTATCGATGAATCGACCGGAGTGGTAAAGGCACAGGAAGCAGGAAGGGCATACATAAGGTGCAAAATTATTCTTGCAGACGGTACCGTTCTTAGACCACAGGCAAGAGTTACAGTTAGAAATAATATTTCTGAGGTAGACATCAGCAATATGCCTGAGAACAATATATTGACAGTTAATAAAGAAATGGATTTCAACAGAAATATCCTTAACACGGAAGCCGGTAAAGATAAGGCTGCTAGCGGAATTACTCGTTGGGAATTAGAAGAGGATAATGCAGGAGTTCAGGAAATCAGTGATAAAGGTGTTCTTACTCCCACTGAGCTAGGAACTTTTAAGATTAGAGCGGTCAGCTTTCAGAGTAAGGAGAAATATGATTTATGGTTGGCCGATAAGGTTGCCAATGCTGATTATGTTACCGCATCAAGTAAATGGTATGAGGTTACTGTAGTACCTGGCCTAACGGATACTGAATTGGCCGCTGAAGCAATCAGAGGATTGTTCTTTGATGCTGAGGCACCTAATACTGAGAAGGCTTTGGCTGATGGTGTAACACAGGAACAGATCGATGCAGCAACAGCTTTAGTAGATAAGCTTACTGATGAGAATACCAAGATATTTGGTCATGCAGCAATCGCAATCGCTCAGGAATTGTATGATGAGAAGCTAGCTACAGAAGAGACTACTAATGCAGAAAATGCTATTAAGGCAATTCAAGCATTATTTGTAGATGCAAGTGCACCTAATGATGAGAAGGCCTTGGCTGATGGTGTAACACAGGTACAGCTTGATGAAGCTACAGCTATAGTAGATAGGCTCACTGATGAGAACAGCAGGATATTTGGTCATGCAGCTATAGCAATAGCACAAGGATTATACGATGAGAAACTAGCTAATGAAGCTAATACTGCAATAGTTGAAGATGCAAAGAAAGCTCTGGATGAATTATTTGTCGATGGTAAATTAGCAGAAGACGTAGATCAGGCTAAAATTGATGAGACCGCAGAATTACTTGGTAGAGCTCTAGCAAAGGCCCAAGAATTATTAAATGAGAATAACTAAGAGAATGGTAGAGATAAAACCTAATTATTAATTATGGCTTATTACTGTTCATACAACGAGGAAATACTTTATATAAAGTGTTTCCTCGTTTTCTTAATGCTAAAGTGATATTAGTATGATAAAATATAGGTATATAAAAGCTCATTGCTGAGTTCTTTATTGAAACACAAAAGGATTATTGTAGATTATTAAGAATTATTTAATAGAAAGCCGAAGGGAGAAGCTTGATTGAAAAGAGCACTTATATTAGTTAATGCCTACTCAAGGCTGATATCGGCGACTAATCAGCCAATCAGGTTGAGGGAAGAGTTTAATAAGCTTGGAGTGGAGGTTGACATTAAACCAAATAGTATTGATACAGCAATGATAATTGAAGGCAATGCTGTATCTTTTATAAAGGACTATGATTTTGTTATATACCTAGATAAGGATAAATATACATCTTCACTTCTGGAAAAGACCGGAATACGTCTATTTAACAGACATGAGGCTATCCGTATATGTGATGATAAGATGGATACCCATATCAGACTTGCAGGACATGGCATAAGTATGCCTGATACCATAGGTGGCCTTCTTTGTTATAATGAAGAAGCATCCATAGATGAGGTAATTACAAGAATTGAATTAATCGAAGAGAAGCTAGGATATCCATGCATTATAAAGGAATGCTACGGTTCTTTGGGTGCCAAGGTATATTGCGCTGATAACCGGGAAGAGCTGTTAACCAGGATGGATAAGGTTAAGCTTAAGTCCCATCTATTTCAGAAGTTGATTAGCTCAAGCAGGGGAAGAGATGTAAGGGTTATAGTGATAGGTGGGAAGGCCATATGTGGAATGCAGCGTAGCTCCATGACAGATTTCAGATCAAATATCGAGCTTGGTGGAGTTGCAGAACCGATAGAGCTATCAAGGCCATTTATAGAGATATCAGAGAGGGTTGCTCATATCCTAGAGCTTGATTACTGTGGAATAGATATTCTATACGGAGAGAATGGCGAGCCTATAGTATGTGAGGTTAATTCCA
>JAAYJU010000206.1 GCA_012522735.1 Clostridiales bacterium
AACCCCTAGCTATTGTAATCACATATTTGCTCATACATCTCACCTTCCTAAAAGCTGGCGAGGCCAGCCTATTTATTCACCTAAATATGCTTTTTTTACCGATTCATCGTTCATTAGTTCCTTAGCATTACCCTCTAATACAATATTCCCGGTCTCCAAAACATATGCACGATGGGCAATAGATAAGGCTTTCTTTGCGTTTTGTTCAACTAAAAGGACTGTGGTTCCGCTCTTATTGATACTTTTGATAATATCAAAGACCTCTTCCACCAGAATAGGTGACAGACCCATAGACGGTTCGTCCATCAATATTATGCTTGGCTTTGACATTAAAGCCCTTCCCATGGCAAGCATCTGCTGCTCACCACCACTTAATGTGCCTGCCATCTGGCCTCTGCGCTCCTCTAATCTTGGAAATCTCTTAAATACATGCTGTAGTGTTTCCTCAGTTTCATTCTTATCGCTTCTGGTATATGCACCCATCAGGAGATTCTCGTAAACTGTTAGCTGAGAGAAGACTCTTCTTCCTTCCGGTACATGAGCTAATCCCATAGATACGATTTTATGCGCAGGAAGCTTCTTCAAATCAAGACCACTATAAATTATCTCCCCTTGCTTAGGAGAAATTAATCCTGTAATAGTATGCAAAATGGTAGTCTTACCAGCACCGTTTGCACCAATTAAAGCAATAATCTCACCTTCATTAACCTTAAAGGAGACACCTTTAATAGCCTGAATAACTCCATAATAAACCTGTAAATCCTTAACCTCTAACATACATTTCTCCTCGATAAATTAGACTTTTATATTAATTACAACGGAGAAATTATTCTCCTCGATAAATTAGACTTTTATATAAATTACAACGGAGAAATTATTCTCCGAGGTATGCCTTGATTACCTCAGGATCATTAAGAACATCCTGTGGAAGTCCATTAGCAAGCTCTATTCCAAAGTTCAGTACAAATATCTTCTCACAAATACCAGCTACCAGCTTCATATCATGCTCAATGAGCAATATAGTAACATCATACTGCTTCCTGATTAGTCTTATTGTAGCCATAAGCTCCTCTGTCTCTGAGGGGTTCATGCCGGCAGCAGGTTCATCTAATAGAAGTAACTTAGGATCAGTTGCCAATGCTCTGGCAATTTCCAGCTTTCTTTGCTTACCATAGGGTAAATTGGCAGAAAGGTATTTTGCCTCCTTCTCTAGACCAAAAACCTCAAGTATTTCATAAGCCCTATTGTTCATGATCTTCTCTGTTCTATAATAAGATGGTAGCCTAAATATTCCTGAAGCCGATGAGTATTTATAATCATTATGAAGACCACATTTAACATTATCCAGGACAGACATATTCTTAAATAGTCTTATGTTCTGAAATGTTCTTGCTATGCCAGCCTTGTTTATTTCTATAGTAGAAAGCCCTGTTATATTCGCACCATCTAACAAAATTTGCCCCATATCGGGCTTATATACACCGGTAAGCAGGTTAAACACCGTGGTCTTTCCTGCTCCATTAGGTCCTATAAGGCCGTATAACTCTCCCTTGTTTATAGTGATGCTGAAGGAATCAACCGCATGCAAGCCACCAAAGGAGATGCCTATGTTTTTTACAGATAACATTTCCATAGTTACGCCTCCTCCTTAACTTTCTTAAATTTATTTATAATATTCCAAAAAACATCCTTGAAGGAATGATTTTTACGCCAATTGATGCATGCAGGTGCCCAGTTAAAAATCATCATCACAATTAGAACGATAGCATATATAAGCATACGATAATCTCTCATGAATCGCAGGTATTCAGGAAGTACAGTAAGTACAATGGCAGCAATAATTGAGCCCCTTAGATTGCCCATACCTCCAAGCACAACAAATACCAGAACTAAGATCGATGTATTATATCCGAATTTCGTGGATTGTACTGTAGCAATATTATGAGAGTAAAGCACTCCCGCAACACCTGCTAAAGCAGCAGATATTGAAAATGCCAATATTTTGTACTTAGTAATATTTATACCTATAGATTCTGCGGCAATATGATTATCTCTGATAGCCATAATTGCCCGCCCGGATCTTGAATTTACCAGATTTACTATAATCAGATATGTTATTATAAGTAAAATTACTCCGATTGTAAATGTTGCATTTCTTGGTGTGCCGGATATGCCCTGAGCACCCTTAATTACCACCATTCCGCCCTCATCAAGATTAAGTGAGGCCGTATCCTTCATAGAAAAATGAATACCTCTGCTATCAAATCCTATATATAATACATTCAGAACATTCTTTATAATCTCACCGAATGCTAGTGTTACAATTGCAAGATAATCACCGCGAAGTCTTAGAACAACAACACCTATAATTACGCCGAATAATCCTGCCATAGCAGCACCAAGTAGGATAGCCAAGGTAAATCTGAGAATAACATTATCCATGGTATCTACCATGATTTTTGAGAAGAATGCACCAGTGAATGCACCGATACACATAAAGCCGGCATGCCCGAGACTTAGTTGGCCAAGGATACCTACGGTCAGATTCAATGATACAGCCATTATAGAGTAGTAACACATAGCTACTAACAAATTCTGAAGTAGATTTGACATATTACCGCCTCTAATCATGGACATACATATAAGATAAGCAATCACAAGAGCTCCAATCGTAATTACATTGGAGCGAGTTGTTTTATTCAATTTCAGAGCCTGTGCTTTTAATTTTTTTATTTGAGTTTTCATTATATTCCCACCTACACTTTCTCTTGTATCTTCTTGCCAAGGATACCCGTTGGCTTAACAAGAAGAACTATGATAAGTACTAGGAATACGATAGCATCCCCCAGTTGTGTAGAGATATAGGCACGACTTAATATCTCAATTATCCCTAGAAGAATTCCTCCTATCATGGCACCGGGTATTGATCCAATGCCACCGAAAACTGCTGCAACAAATGCTTTAATTCCCGGCATTGCCCCTGATGTGGAGGACAGATTGGTATAGGTTGAAAACATAAGAGTACTTGCTATAGCAGCAAGAGCTGAACCTATAGCAAATGTTATAGCAATGGTCTTGTTCACATTTATACCCATTAGGACCGCTGCATCCTTATCCTCAGAAACAGCAATCATTGCACGACCGGTCTTAGATTTCTTTATAAAAATATTTAATACCGTCATAATCAGGATACAGGTTGGAATAGTAATTAGTGTTTCACCTGATATAATTAGTTTACCTCCAGCTAAAGATATCGGTTTTAAAGGAATAACTGACGTAAAGGATTTTGCTTCGGCACCAAAAATCAAAAGTGCAAGGTTCTGAAGAAGATAGCTCACACCTATGGCAGTAATCAGTACCGCTAAAGAAGGGGCTCTTCTAAGTGGTTTATATGCAATGCGCTCCACTGTAATTCCAAGTAGAGTACATAGAATAATCGCAATCAATACTGCAAGGAAGGGATTTAGCCCCAGGGTGCTCATAAAAGTAAAAATGATATATCCTCCTATCATAATTACATCACCATGGGCAAAGTTAAGCATCTTAGCTATTCCGTATACCATTGTGTAACCAAGGGCTATAATTGAATATACACTTCCAAGGCTTATTCCGTTTAACAGATAAGTTATAAAGCTCATGACTACCCCCGTTGAATTATTATATATATGTAGTATACATCATTATGTTTCAAGTGACAAGAAATACTACAAATATTGGTAACAGTTATTAGAATTTAAGAAACATACAGTAGGATTATTTCATCCTATCTGTATGTTTCCCATAACTTTATTTTAAATAAATCCTTAATTAGTCAGCTGATACGTATTGTCCGTCTTTAATAACAACAGCCATAGGAGCCTTGTTAACTTCGCCGGTTGCCGACCAGGTCATTCCAGCACCAGTCAGTCCGTCTACTTTAATCTTTGTCATAGCATCCTTTAATCCATCACAAATATCAGATGTGCTCATATCAGGAGTAACACCACTCTCTTCGATGGCTGCCTTGATAATATATATAGCATCATATGCATCAGCAGCAAACTGATTAGGAATAGTATCATTATGAGCAGCCTTATAATCAGCAACAAATTTCTGTGTCTTTTCATCTGCTGCATCTGCTGCAAATGGTGTCAGAAGCATAACTCCTTCGGCTAAGGAAGTATCAAAGTTTTCTACGCCAAGAATTCCGTCAAGTCCATCACATCCAAAGAATAAAGGCTTATAATCCATAGCTGCCGCCTGAGTTAATATCAATGTGGCTTCCTCATAATAAATAGGCAGGAATACTAATTCTGCTCCGTTATCCTTTGCCTTTTGAAGCTGTACATTGAAATCCGACTTACTATCATCTGTAAAGGCTTCAGCTGATACTATTTCAAAGTTTTGATTCTTTGCTTCTTCAGCGAATTTCTCATAAATACCAGTTGAATACACGTCTGAGCTGTTATAAATGGCAGCTACCTTTGTAGCAAGACCTTTATCTGCAATATAAACCGCAGAAGCTATACCCTGGTTAGGGTCAGAAAAGCAAACCTGGAAGGCATTGTCATACTGAATCACGTCAGGTGCAGAACCTGAAGGAGTAAGCATGAACATATTGTCAGCATAGGTCTCTTCCTTAACTGCATTACCGGGATTTGATGTAACAGTACCCATAAGAATCTGCATACCCCAATCCTTTAAGGTATTATAAGCGTTAACCGCCTTTTCAGGATCATGTACGTCATCCTCAAATCTGTACTCAATCAATGCACCATTAATTCCTCCTGCTGCATTAATCTCATCAACAGCTATTTGAGCTGCGTTCATTACATGCTGTCCGTATACGGCAGCCCCTCCTGTTATAGGACCGATTCCTCCTATATAGAATTTGCCTGTCTGGGTGACTTCCTTCTGATCGTTATCATTGGTTTCTTCCTTCTGATCATTATCATTGGTTTCTTCCTTCTGATTATTTTTACTATCATTAGGTTTTTCTTCCTTCGTACCACAGGCTGCTAAGCTTAGCATTAAAATACTAAATACCATTAGCAAGCTAAATATTCTCTTTTTCATAAATCTTCCTCCCTCGATAAGGCATAGAATATTGCAACACTTTAACGTTTTAATTCGGTGCCCCGTTAATTGTATAAATAAGACGTCCCCTATGGTTTAACAGAATAACTTTCTGTCATACATTTAGAACGTCTTTATTCTAGTCTCTATAATAACCTTGAATAAATATTTTGTCAATAAATATTTGCAGATATGGTATCTTATATTTCACCACCACATTTATCGCAAAACTCCAGCCCCTCCA
>JAAYJU010000207.1 GCA_012522735.1 Clostridiales bacterium
CGGTCTTAAATTCATTAAAATGTTCTGCTTCATGAATCATAACCCCACTTTTTGTATATTGTTTTGATAATCTATATTTACTAGTAAATAACAAATGTGATATATTCATAGTATACCAATATTCTCTTTTAAATTATAATGGAGAATCAGATACAATTCAAGATTTATAATTCAAATTTGTAATTATGAAGGAGGTAAAACCTCCGTCTTAGTACTGTTATAAATATAATATAATGAGGGAGGTTAAAACCTCCGTTATTAGTACTGTTATAAATATAATATAATGAGGAGGTTTAGTATGACTAATGTATTGCTTGCAGCTTCTGAAGCGGTTCCCTTCGCAAAAACCGGTGGTCTTGCTGATGTTGTGGGATCCCTTCCCCAATCCTTTGACAAGGAAAACTATGATGTCCGTGTTATAATGCCAAAATACGGTTCAATCCCTAGGGAATATACTGATAAAATGATATTTCTAACCCACATCAATGTCTCCCTTGGTTGGCGTAATAAATATTGTGGAATATTCAAGCTTGAGCATGAAGGAATTATATTCTACTTCATAGATAATGAATTCTATTTTTCCGGTATACAATTATACAGTTATATCCATGAGGATATAGAAAAATTCGCATTTTTCTCTAAGGCTGTGCTCTCTGTACTTCCTCATATTGATTTTAGACCTGATATCCTTCATTGTAATGACTGGCAGACAGGCTTAATACCTGTTATGCTAAATGTTCAATATAAAAACCATAAGTTTTATAATGGCATCAAAACCATAATGACCATTCACAATCTACAATACCAGGGCATTTGGGGTATGGGTGAAACCTATGATGCCACCGGTCTTCCAATAGAATGCTTTACCCCTGATAAGATGGAATATTACAATGATTCTAATTTGCTAAAGGGTGGCCTTGTCTATGCCGATCATATTACGACTGTAAGCAATACATATATAGAAGAAGTCCAGACTCTTGAATACGGTGAAGGTTTGGATGGACTACTTCGTTCTAGAAAGCAGGACTTAAGCGGAATTTTAAACGGAATCTCATACACTGAATATAATCCATCCACAGATGATATGATTTATGCAAAATATGACCGTAGAGATTTTCCCTCTAAGAAAAAGGAAAACAAAATAACCCTTCAAAGGCAGCTGGGCTTAAATGAGGATAAGAATAAATTCTTAATAGGCCTTGTATCAAGACTTACTGATCAAAAGGGCTTCGATCTGATAGCTTATCTAATGAATCGCTTCTGCGAAGAGGATATGCAGCTTGTGCTACTTGGAACAGGCGATGCTAAACATGAGGATATGTTTAGGTATTATGCCAATACCCATCCAGGCAAAATATCTGCTAATATTCTTTTTTCTAATGAGCTGGCTCACAAAATATATGCGGCCTCAGATGCATTCTTAATGCCATCATTATTTGAGCCCTGTGGCTTAAGCCAGCTTATCAGTATGAGATATGGAACTGTACCTATAGTAAGAGAGACCGGCGGGCTTAAGGATACCGTAATTCCTTTTAATAAATATACAGGAGAAGGAACCGGCTTTTCATTCACGAACTATAATGCCGATGAGCTCTGGTCCATTATTCGCTTAGCAAGGGAAACATACAAAGATAAGACAATATGGAATAGTATTGCCAGGCAGGGTATGGCTAAGGATTATTCCTGGCAGGAGGCAGCTAAGCAATATGCCAGCCTATATAAATCTCTAACCCATTAATCACTATGATTCGAATTATTTGACAATTCCTTAAATTTATAGTATTAATATCATACTATTTACTTGTTGTTTTCAGCTTTAAGGAGTGAAAATTATGAATACGAATATTGATAGGATAATAAACGAAAGTTATATTAAAAATTCACTAATAAATAAGCTTCAGCAAGAATTCGGAAGAAGTATAGAGGATGCCCCTTTGGAGCTAATCTACAAGGCTTGTGCATTAGCCGTTCGGGATATCCTTCTTGACAATATGGCTACAACAGCTAAAAAAGATAGAGATGATAAAAATAAAAAGCTTTATTATCTGTCTATGGAATTCTTAATCGGCCGCTCTCTTGTCAATAATGCTCTTAACCTTATGCATACCAATATGTTTAGAAAGGTGCTTACCGAGCTTGGCATAAAGGTCGATGATATGCTGCAAAAGGAGCCCGAGCCCGGGCTTGGAAACGGTGGTCTTGGCAGGCTTGCTGCCTGCTTTATGGATTCTCTAGCTACTTTGAATTTGCCAGCAGTAGGCTGTGGTATTCGCTATGAATATGGCTTATTTAAGCAAAAAATCGAGGATGGTGCGCAGATAGAGGAGCCTGATTTCTGGCTTGAAAGCGGTAACATATGGGAGATAGAACGCCCTGAGGAGCAAATCGAGGTTAAATTCGGAGGAACAGTCGAGAGTCACTGGGTCGATGAAAAGCTAATCGTAAAGCACGTGAATCCTAAAACACTTATAGCTATTCCCTACGATTTCCCAGTAAGCGGCTTTGAAACCAGCCGTGTTAACTATATGCGCCTGTGGAAGGCCAGGTCACCACAGGTAATGGATATGAAGGCTTTTAATCAGGGCGAATATATAAATGCTATAGCTGAGAAGGAAAGAGACGAGCTTATATCCAAGGTATTATATCCTGAGGATAATAACCCCCAAGGTAAGGTATTAAGACTAAAGCAGGAATACTTCCTTTCCTCTGCTACTGTTCAATGGATTGTAAAGGAATATAAGAAGAACCATGGTAATGATTTAAGGAATTTACCAGAAAAAGTTATAATTCATATAAATGATACGCATCCTACCCTTGCCATTCCAGAGCTAATGCGAATATTAATGGACGAGGAACACCTTGGTTGGGATGATGCCTGGAGTATAGTAACCTCTACATTTGCTTATACCAATCATACCGTAATGAGTGAGGCGCTGGAAAAATGGCCTATACACATATTCCAACCCCTGCTGCCTAGAATCTTCACTATTATAATGGAGATCAACCAAAGACTTATGGAAAAGCTTAATAGGTACTATCACGGTGACCGTAAAAAGCATGACTATATGGCAATCATAGCAAACGATCAGATAAATATGGCCAACCTCTGTATTGTTTCCTCCTTTGCCATAAACGGTGTATCTGCACTTCATACACGGATATTGATTGACGATATCTTTGCCGATTATGCCAATATCAACCCGAACAAATTTCACTCTATAACAAACGGAATAACCTTCCGTCGTTGGTTACATAATTCAAACCGTGAGCTTTCTAATCTGATTTCCAGTAGAATCGGCAGAGGTTGGCTTAAGGATTCAACCCAGCTTGATAAGCTAAGAGCATATGCAGATGATGATGAATTCAGATGGCTATTTGCTGAGATTAAATATAAGAACAAGCTTAAGCTGGCCGCGTACATTAAGGAGCATCACGGCATAGATGTGGATGTTCATTCCATATTCGATGTACAGGCAAAAAGACTTCACGAATACAAGCGTCAGCTCTTAAATGCACTGCACATATTATATCTCTACAACAGAATAATTGAGGACCCGAATAGGTCCTTTACGCCCAGAACCTTTATATTTGCCGCTAAGGCAGCACCGGGTTATGACAGGGCTAAAAATATAATCAGACTTATTAATGCCATAGCAGAGTTAGTCAATAGGGATTCACGGGTAAATAATAAGATAAAAGTAGTCTTTCTTGAAAATTATAGCGTAAGCATTGCCGAAATGCTTATTCCTGCCACGGATCTTTCAGAACAGATATCCACCGCCGGCAAGGAGGCCTCAGGCACCGGTAATATGAAATTCATGCTAAACGGAGCCCTTACAATCGGCTCCTTGGATGGTGCCAATGTGGAGATTTCCCAGCAGGTGGGTAGGGATAATATCTATATCTTTGGACTTCGCTCAGAGGAGGTTGAAAGTAGATACGAATATAATTCGGATGAGGTACACAGAATATACACAAGCGATTCCGAGCTTAATCAGGTACTGGAGCAATTAATCTCAGGACCCCTACTTGATATCGTGCCCGAGGGCTTTAAGGACATTTATCAGTCTCTCCTCTTTGGAGATTATGGCATGCCGGATCCCTATATGGTTATCAGAGATTTTCGTGCATATGCTGAGACCCAGGAAAAGATATCTGCTGATTTTCAAAATACCGAGCTATGGTGGCACAAGGCAATAACAAATACGGCTTCCGCCGGATTTTTCTCAAGTGATAGGACAATTAAAAACTATAATGATAACATTTGGCATTTGGAGGCTTCTAAATGGTCATAGAACATGATTCAAGAAACATACTCTACCGCTCCCCCTTTGGAGCGGTTCCTTGCTTAAGTAATATCAGGCTTAGATTATTTGTTAAAGCCAATAAAATTCCCGCAGCCATTAGCTTAATTTATAAATTCAGGGATGGCGAACCGGTGATAGTTCCCATGCATTATATCCATATGGTGGCTAAGGGAAGTCTATATGAAGCCAATATACTGATTCCCGAGGAACCGGGACTTATATTCTATTATTTTACGGTAGAGGTAGACAATCACACCTATTATTACGGTAATAATAAGGATAGCCTTGGAGGTCTGGGTAAAGCCTATAATAAGATACCCCCGGCTTATCAGATTACTGTCTATAAGAGGGATTATAAGACACCGGATTGGTTTAAGGGCAGTATTATCTATCAGATATTTCCCGATAGATTTTTCAAGGGTGATATGGATAGCTTTAGTGCTGGTCGTGATGATATCATTCGCCGTGAATGGGAGGATACTCCTTACTATAAGATAGAGCAATTTGGTGCCGATCAGTACCTTGCCAATGATTTCTTCGGTGGCAATCTGGATGGAATTATAAAGAAGCTTCCTTATCTGAAGGAGCTTGGGATTACATGCATATATCTTAATCCTATATTCAAGGCCTTCTCCAATCATAAATATGATACTGGTGATTACGAAGAGGTTGACCCCATGTTCGGTAGCAATGAGCTCTTTGAAAAGCTATGTGAAGAAGCCTTAAGCTATGGCATCCATATAATCCTAGACGGTGTCTTTAATCATACAGGAAGTGACAGTAAATACTTTAATAAAGAGGGCTCCTATCCATCCCTTGGAGCTTATCAATCAAAGGATTCACCCTATTATAAATGGTATCGCTTCACAAAGCATCCTGAAGAATATGAAAGCTGGTGGGATTTTGAAACCCTGCCAAATGTGGATGAATCCGAGCCTTCCTATATTGACTATATTATATCCTCACCGGATTCTATAATTAATAAATGGATAAAGTATGGTGCCTACGGATGGAGACTCGATGTAGCCGATGAGCTTCCCTCTGACTTTATAAAGCTAATCCGTAAGGAAATGAAAGCTACAAAGCCAGATTCTGTGCTTATAGGAGAGGTATGGGAGGATGCTTCCAACAAGATAAGCTATGGTGAGCAGCGTGAATATCTCTTGGGTGATGAATTAGATTCTGTAATGAACTATCCTCTAAGGAAGGCTCTAATAGACTTTTCCTGTGAAGGCTGCGATGCAGCTAGCTTTAGCATGCGAATACTGTCTCTACAGGAGAACTATCCAAGAGAAGCCTTTTATTCGCTTATGAACCTTCTGTCCAGCCATGATTGCGAACGAATTCTTACCATGCTTGGTGATGTACCTGATAGAAATAAGATTTCCAAGGATGAGATGGCGGTATATGAGCTTAGCAAATCCACCTTAGAACTAGCCAAGAAACGTCTGGAGAATGTAATATTACTTCAGATGACACTACCTGGTGTTCCCTGTATCTACTACGGTGATGAGGCGGGAATGCAGGGCTATAATGATCCCTTTTCCCGTATGGCATATCCATGGGGTAAGGAAGACAAAGAAATCTTATCTATATATGAGCGAATGATAGCTTTTAGGCAAAACAATAGTCTCCTTATAGATGGAGACTTTCAAGTAATCTATAGCTATAAATCCTGCTTTGCCTTTGCTAGATATGATAGCAAGAAGCTAATAGTCGTATCCGTAAATATGGATAAGGATGAGGGAGTCTTCACACGCCTAGACTTAGGCCGCTTCCATCCCACCTATGCAAGGGATATGATTACCAACGAAAGCTTAGATATCGTGAATGGAACAATTATATTTGATCTTACGGCTCAAGGCTATAAGATTATTGAAGTTCTAACCACTCCGTAGCTATGATTATCTGCCTTAAATTGTAATTACCTTAAAAAATGTTTTTCTATGTCTTTATAGGCTAGTATATAATTTACTCCGGAGACGATTATTCCGCCTCCGATAAAGTTTCCAAGGCCTGATACCAGTAGATTATATAATATATCGGTGAGCTCAATACCTACGCCTCCAAAATAAGCGGCAAATAGATAATAAGCATTGGCTACCACATGCTCGGTTCCTGATACGGTAAAGACTACGACAGCAAGCCATAAAGCTACTATCTTAGCTATTTCACTTTGGCAGCTATATGCTAGACACACAGCGGTGCATACTATTATATTACATAGTATTGCGCTAACTAAAAGCCTGCCAAATGGCATATAGGCTTTTTTTATTGCTGTGGCTTTGACTAGCTCCATTACCTGGTCATTAAAAATGCCTGATGCATTAGTTAAATAAGCAATAAATATACAGCCGATAACATTAAAAATAAGTATTAGTCCCAATATCTTGAATATTTTGTTTATCTTGGTGCGTCTTGCATAGATGGCTGTCATAACCATACAGTCGCTGGTAAATAGCTCAGCCTGCATAAGAAGTACTGCAATAATGCCAAGGGGAAAGATAAGGGCACCAAGAAAGGCGCCGAGTCCGGGATCAGCGACAGATGCCGCAATCTTAAAATATGCGATAGCTCCTATTGATATATACATTCCTGCTAATATTCCCTGTACCAAGAGAATTAAGAATGATTTATTGGATTTTTCTTTACTAAGATGTAAGATATATTCAGTAAGAGCCTTAGGCCCTGATGTGTTTTGCATAATTCTTCCTTTCGTGTCTATAAAATCCTACCAATTATTAATTGCATGTTCTGCAAATGAAACCAGCTTATCTATCTTTAGCTCCGATCCATCATCCAGCACTACCCTGCCGCTGAATTCGCCGAACATCTGGTGACAACAGTTATCCACCCATAATAGCTTTGTGCGGGTAGTACGGTCATACGTGGGAGTCAAGGTCAAATCCAACCTTCCCTCCCTGTCATAGAGATGCCAGGGATCCATGTAATTTTCTGATCGCTCAATGATTACATCACCAAGCTTATGTACCGTATTGCCGTAAAAGAGGATGTTCTCAGTAGCTATGCTTGTATTACCAAAACCACAGCCCAGGTTAAAGCCAAATATTTTATCATTGATATAGCCGGTTCCGTTACTCCAATACCACTCGTTGTGAAATGGCCATACGCCCCTGCCCCAATCCAGAATGCCAAAGGAATTCTCTTGTATAAAAGTATATTTTGAATCTCCGTTATATCTTACAAAGCCGTCCGCTTTCATACAATTAATTTTCTGGTTATAATAGAAGGCCTTTGGTGATTCATCAAAGGGCACATTAATGACCAGGGAATTTTCATTCTGTCTGGTCAAAAGCAAATCCGCCTCAAAATCATCCCATTTGCAGTAAAGACGCCTCCGGTTTTCCCTAGCTTCGAAGCGCATCTCAACAGATTTTTTACAATAGGTGATTACATGGTCTGATTCTCCATCCATTGGTAAATGCATGGCACCGAAAGGAAGCACCAAAAACCTAGCTTTCTCTGCCAGCTTCTCTCCCTTTCTGAAGTCAAATAGCATGATACCTATCTGTCCCGCATAGGAGGCATGACCAACGGTAAACTGTAGGCACATCCTATCATCCGTCACCTGATAAAAATCCCATTCCTTAATCCTATAAGGAGGTGCTTTAATCGCCTTCCTGTTATAGCTTAAGATACTCTTCGTAGAATAACCGGGAATGGGTGAACCGTTTTTATCAAGTACGGGGCCCGGCTCTGTAAATTCTCTCTGCCTATAATTATTCATGATACAATCCCTCTCCCTTCTTTCATAAGTCTGCCTTCACACTTCAAATCCCTAATGATTCTTTAAGAAAGCTCATTGACCTTTCCCTAAGACTCATTATATTATCTTTTGTTTCTTCAATATTATCTAGCTTAAACATATCAAAATTATTAAAGTCCTTAATATCATGTAGTATATGGGATGACAGTCCTAGGTCCTTTAGAAGATCCTCGGTCCTTTTACCGGTATCCGTATGGAGCATTGACACAAAGGGCTTACCATACAAAACAGAAAATACTGTCCCATGAAATGAATTGGTTATAACATAGGACGCCGATTCTATGTGTCCTAGGAACTCACCTGCGTCTGATGTATAGAAGGGCTCCATCTGATTAATCAAGCCGTTTGATGGCCTTCTTTGTAGTATGGGCATACCAAGAGCAACCGATATCTTATTAGCAAAGTCCATAAGCTCAGGGTTTTTCTCAATTGAATAAAGCAGAATATATGGCCCCTTATATTTGCTTTTAACCTTTATCTCATCATAATCATCCCTATCAAGTAGAAGAGTCGGATCAAGTACAACCTCCACTGACTTTCTTGCCAGCTCGCTAATCCCAGTCTGAACACTTCTTTCTCTAACAGATATTGCCGTAAAGGCCTTAAGAGCTTGCTCCATCTCGTTCCTGTATTTAGCTGCTATATAGTCGGTCCCCAAGCTTGCAGCATAGGATATCCTTTTACTAGAGGCTTCGGCAAATTCCAGATAATAAGCAGGATTATAACCACCAATATGTGTGGGATTCCACACCTGGTCACTTCCCACTATATA
>JAAYJU010000208.1 GCA_012522735.1 Clostridiales bacterium
ATAGAAAATTACTAACATACAGAATACCGCATTAATCAGAAATGAATTTTACGGTATTTTTTATTAAAAAAATGTTGACATCCATACAAAAATATCATACTATATTGATAATAGATATAACGAATATCGATATAATTGTTTGGAGACGATATTATGGCAAGAGAACAATTTAAAAACTTAACAGAGCCGATGTATTACATTCTCTTAGCACTGTCAGAGCCTCAGCATGGATACGGAATTATGCAGGAGGTTGAAAGACGTACGGAGGGCAGGGTAAAGATAGGAGCTGGAACTCTATATAATCTTTTGGCAAGATTTGAAGAAGAGAAATTTATAGTGCAGGTCTCAGAAGAAAATAGAAGAAAAACATATACTTTGACGGATGAGGGAATAAATATTTTAACAGAAGAATATCAGCGGTTAAAGCAATTGGTTTCAGATGGCAATGATTTCTTAGAAGGGAGAGTGGGGTAAATGAAAAATAAAACTAAACGTGTATTTTGGGGATTCTTTTCGCTTGATTATAAAGCTATGGGAGAATATTTGGAGGAAATGGCTGAGAAAGGCTGGATGGTTGAAAAGGTTGGACGATATACTGCAAAGTTCAGGGCCATAGAACCACAGAAAATTAAGTTTTATGTAGATGTATTTAAAGAAGGCGGACCACTTACTCCGGAGAAAACTGAAAGCTCAGAGGAATATAGGAGGCTATGTCAAGAGTCGGGTTGGACATTTATAACATCTTTAGACTATTTACAGTTCTTCTATGCTGCCGGAGACAGCGAACCTGTCCCTATCCAAACAGATGAAGAAATCGAACAAAAAATTGTTGAGCATACATTAGTGAGAACTGAGCTGCGTGGTGTATTAATATTTGCGATATTGGCTGTCTATATATTATTTAGGATTATACCGGTAAGGTATACCAATCTTCTGCGCTTTACAGGAGTTATAAGCACATATTTATATCCTGTGCTATGCATATTTACTGCAATTCCTGCTGTATACATCATAGTCTGGATGATAAAAGCAAGAAGAAACATTAAAAATGGTCTGTCCATAGCAAAACCTACATTAAAAAGTGCTAGAAGACGTATAAGAGCATTTTATGGTTCAGTATGGATTATTGTATTGCTTTATGTGCTGTCTTTTATCATTGATGCATTTTTTATGCCTGGAATTGTGGTATACATCTTATTAGGTCCCGGCATAGGCGCCATATTCGGGTCAAGCATCAGGTATCTTGTCAAGAAGAATAAAATTTCAGGGGATTCCGTTCTAAATTACATAGTAATTGGAACAATTATAATATTAATTTTTATATGGGTATCAGGACCTTCTATTTTAGAAAAGACCGAGGATATTTATAAAGTAGATTCCATACCGGAGGGTTATCCTATAATTACATTAAAAGAAATATCAAAGGAATCAAGTCAGAGAGGTGAATTAAGCAGGGAGTTTAGACGGAGCATGAGCCCCATCGTACCTAAGCACCATACTTATTATGAATATGAGAATTTGGGCGATAGTTCGAAAAGCATAAGAATTAAATATTATGAGGCAATAAATTCATATTTTGCCGATATCATTTTTAAGGGAATAACGGAAGAGTTGGAAAAAGGAATGAAGTGGAGAGGGATGACTATATTTACAAAAAATATTATTACTGATGACGAGATGAGGAAGTTATGGGATATGGATAATTTGGCACTGACAGAGGAGAGGGATGAACTTATAATACAAAAAGGAAATATAGTGCTGCATGTGGATAATTATTCAGAGGTTATGGATTTTAACGACATAGAAATTAGAGAGCTTATAATCAGCAGATTTTTTAATAATTCATCGGAAAACTAATTTTATATAAGCTAAACCTGCCGGTAGCAGCAGATTAAAATATACCATCGAACCATGATACTTAAACTTTCTTTGCAATTCAGGCTGACTTTACTACTAA
>JAAYJU010000209.1 GCA_012522735.1 Clostridiales bacterium
CCCACATATTCATGGATACTGAGCTATCAAGGTCAATTACAAAATCGCTTCCCTCCGCACTCTTTGCCTTGGCATGATTACCATCTTTTATGATGCCTGATGTTTCAACAATATCTACAAGCCATCCATCATCGTCTGTCTTACAGACCCCGCGGGTCACAGCCCCATTCTCACTTAGGGTATTACCTAAGACAAATCCCGCCATACAATATATATATGGGTTATGAGCGTCTGAGTTAAGATAATCATAAATCAACTTAAAGGCTTCCTTGCCATAGTAGTCGTCTGCATTTATTACAGCAAAGGGCTCATTAACAAGGTCCTTACAGCAATATACAGCATGCCCTGTGCCCCAAGGCTTAGTGCGCCCTGCTTGGGTATGAAACCCATCAGGTAAAGCATCTGATTCCTGAAATACATATTCAACCTTAATCTGTTTTTCTATACGATTGCCAATAACTTCTTTAAAATCATTTTCAAGATCCTTACGAATAATAATAACTACTTTATTAAAACCGGCGCTTATGGCGTCGTAAATTGAATAATCCATAATTATCTCACCCTTAGGACCGACGGGCTCTAGCTGCTTAATTCCACCATATCTGCTTCCCATACCAGCTGCCATAATAACCAAAGTTGTAAATGACATCTATATAACCTCCGTTTCATACATAGCTTATTCAAATATTATAACCTATTTTCCAAAATAATGCACTATATAATTTTACTTTGATATTTCTCTGATTTGTTGGCTGAGTCTAGAATACCTACTTTGCTCACTTTTGTTATCAATCATAAATTTTACCATTTTATCGCTACCAACTATTACAACACAGCTTTTAGCCCTAGTTACAGCTGTATAAAGTAGGTTTCGACTAAACAATAATCTCGGACCGTCCAGTATTGGAAGAACCACAGCAGGGTATTCACTTCCTTGCGATTTATGGATAGTAACGGCGTAAGCTAGCTCCAACTCATCCAATTGACTAAAGCTATAATTCACTAGCCTGTTATCATCAAATTCCACGAATAAATGCTCTGAAAACAAATTGATTTCCTTTATAACTCCTGCATCCCCATTAAACACACCTGTTCCGGATGCCGTAGCTATTCCGTAGCTACTCTTAACCTCCCATGCTAGCTGATAATTATTCTTAATCTGCATTACCTTGTCTCCCTCACGAAAGACGCCCTGATGGTATTCCTTTTCTCGCTTTTCCGATGATGCAGGATTAAGAGCCATTTGAAGGGCTTTATTAAGCCTTTCAACCCCCAATTCCCCTTTTCTCATAGGTGTCAATACCTGAATATCAAAAGGAGTTGCCATAACATACTTTGGTAGCTTATTCTTAATCAAATTAATCATAACAGCAGTTATTATATCTGCTTCATTTCTTTTTAGCATAAAGAAATCCATACTCTCATTATCAAGATTAATCTGCTCACCAGCATTAATCTTATGGGCATTTACAATAATGTCACTACCTGCTGCCTGTCGAAATATCTTTGTTAGCTTGACAACATTAAAGCAATGAGAATTTATTATATCTTTTAAGACATTTCCGGGTCCTACACTGGGAAGCTGGTTCACATCTCCCACTAATATCAATCTCGTTCCAACAGAAACAGCTTTTAATAATGCATTCATCAAGCTGATATCCACCATGGACATTTCGTCTATAATAAGCACATCCGTTTCCAGCGGATTAGCTTCATTTCTCTCGAAGGTAAAATTATTCCCTTCTCCCTGTATTAACTTACTAAGCTCCAGCATCCTGTGAATAGTCTTTGCCTCATATCCAGTGGTCTCACTCATTCGCTTTGCTGCTCTCCCGGTGGGAGCTGCGAGTAATATACTCATCCCCTCTGCCTCAAACAGCTTTATAATTGCATTAATTGTAGTAGTTTTCCCCGTACCAGGCCCACCAGTTATAACTAAAAGGCCATTACAAACTGCTTCCTTAACAGCTGTTCTTTGCTGCTCATCAAGCACTGTTTCCGTTAAATCTTCAATTTGCCCCAATCTGTTATTAAGCTCGTCTCTATCATAGCTATAGCTAATATTTAGATCGTGTAGCATTCTGGCAACATTTAATTCCATATAATAAAATATAGCATTATAAATAAGTCTTTGGTCATTATCTTCTAGCAGAATTATTTTCTTCTCAATATTTAGGGTAGTTATCTGACGTTCTATAGCGTCATCCTCTGCCAATAAAAGCTCCCTTGTCCTATAAATAAGCTCACGCTCCGGCAGATATACATGTCCCTCCCCATTGGCTTGTATGAGCACATAAAGAATTCCAGCCTTAATCCTATAGTCCGAATTTGCTTCGATGCCCACTCTTCCTGCTATTTCATCTGCCGTCTTAAAACCAACACCGCTAATATCCTCTGCTAAGCGGTAAGGGTTTTCTCTGATAATATCATACATACTTTGACCGTATTCCTGAAATATCTTAACTGCCAGACTACCTGTAATATTATATTTTTGAAGGAACATCATTGCATTTCTCATGTCCCTTTTATCCTCAAATTGACGATAAATCCCTTTTGCCATACGTTCGCTTATTCCCTTTACTTGGGCAAGCATACTAGGCTCTTCTACTATAATACGAAATGTATTATCTCCAAACTTCTTAACGATTCTAGATGCTAGGGCTTTTCCAATTCCTTTAATAGCACCTGAGCTAAGGTAAAGCTCTATAGAATATGCATCCTCCGGCTCTTTAATTTCATAGCCTTCCAATAAAAACTGCTCTCCATATACAGGATGCTGTGTAAATCCTCCTGTAGCTTGAATAAACTCACCCTCATTTATCATGGTAAGATATCCAACACAGGTAAGCTCATCCTCATTGTGTGTGAGGCTAAATATGGTATAGCCATTCTCATCGTTACGATATACTATTTTTTCAATATAACCCTCTACTGTCTCGGCCATCAATATACCTCCTTACAAAAATGTCATTCCAAACGATGATGACCTAGGTCATCAGTTTAAAATGACATAAAAAACGGTAGGCACCGGTTGAGGAATATTCCCCGGTTAATGCCTGCTACCGTATTATTAAATATCTGAACCATTTCTTTTCATGGACTCATAGAGCATTTGTGCCAATCCAAGCTCTTGATTCTCAGTAGCACTCTTTGCATATTCCTGATAAAGCATATCTCCAAAATGCTCTAAATATGGATTCTTCCTGTCTTCAGTAGGTATGGTCTTTTCCATCCCTTTCATTACCTGCTCCAGTAAATAGGCCTCAAAGCTTTTACATACCTCCATTAACTCCTCATCGGTAGTAGGTTTGCTTTGTAATTTATCTTCAAGAATACTCTCTCTAGATTTGTCTGCTGCCATAGCCCCGTTCATGAAATATTGTGAATTCGGATCTATATTTATGCTCATTGTCAGCTTCTCCTCCCTTAATCTTAATAACGGTACCAGGCATCAGCTGAAAAGCATTCTTGGGTTGGTGCCTGGTACCGACGTTTAGAAGCTTTTATCTTAGATTGTTAGCTTGCTGTAACATCTGGTCGGCGGCTGTAATGATTTTGGAGTTCATCTCATAAGCTCTTTGTGCAACAATAAGATTAACCATTTCATCTACCGCCTGTACATTTGAGCCTTCTAAGTATCCTTGCCTAATCTTACTTCTTTCAAGAGTGAAATCATCTAATTCTAATCTAGGTAAACCAGAGGCTTCTGTCTCCTTAAGCAAGCTTCCGGATGTCTTCTCTAATCCGCTGGGATTATTAAATTGAGCCATACCAATTACTATATCAATAGGTATATAATCACCATTTTCATTAGGATAACTGAGCTCTCCATATTCATTTATATTTAGTTTTGATGGATTGTATCTTTCGTCTATTACAATAGCTGATCCGGTCGAATCTAGGAGCGGATTTCCATTAGAATCTGATATTGTTAATCCCTCTGCCCCAATCGCAAGCCCGAATGAACCGTTTCTTGTATAGCCTAAGCTTCCATCCTTAGTTCTTACCATAAAGAAGCCGTCTCCTTCAATGGCGAAATCAAAATCATTGCCTGTTTCAAGTAATGACCCCTGTGTATAAAGAGAGGTTATTGCTGAATTTCTTACTCCAAGTCCTACTTGAATTCCGCTAGGCTTAGGGTCTCCGTTGTTATCATAGGAATTCTCCTGTATTGTCTGATAAAATAAGGATTTGAATTCTGCTGTTTCCTTCTTATAACCTGTGGTATTGATATTAGCCAGGTTATTGGAAATGGTATCTACATTAGACTGCTGAGCCGTCATACCAGACGCTGCCGTCCATAAGGATCTCATCATATCATTTTCCTCCTACCTTAGAAAATCTGCATCTTAAACCTTACCAACAGAATTAGCGGCCAAGTCAAGTGTCTGATCGATTGATTGTATAACCTTCTGATTTGCCTCATAAGCCCTAGTGACTGCTATCATTTCAACCATCTCAGATACTACATTCACGTTAGACTGCTCCGTATAGCCCTGATTTACAGTGGCTGTGGCAGGTATAATAGACGCACCCTCTACAGTTTCAAACATTGTATCCCCTGATTTAAGGAGATAATCATAATCCTCAAATTCTGCAATTAAGAGAGTATCCACATAATTTCCGTCTGCATATATACCACCGGTTGTATCCACAACCAAATCTACAGCATCAATAGGAATAATGATCTCTCCGCTTTCTCCCATCAGGTGGTTTCCATCTGTATCCACGATATGACCATCCCTTGTCATTGTAAATGTACCGTTTCGTGTATATTTAGTATCGGCATTTCCCGCTCTATCCGTAACAGACATTGTGAAAAATCCTTTTCCCTCCAATGCCAGATGATAGATATTGCCGGTTTGTCTTAAGGATCCCTGTGTATGGCTTGTATAAGCTTCACCCAGCTTAACACCTAGGCTCATCTTACCAACAGGCCTGTCATTAAAGGCTTCTGAATTATCCCGGATTTTAATAGTTAAGACATCATCAAATGCCTGGTTGGTTACATTCTCTTCCTTATAGCCTACAGTTGCCGAATTTGCCAGGTTGTTAGCGATAATATCAAGTCTTTTTTGTTCGTTAGCCATTCCGGTATAAGCTGTATATAGACCTCTAACCATTTGTACCAGCTCCTTTGTCTAAAAACTAATCTCTTCTTCCGCTTAAGAATTCAACAAACTTACCTGTTCCGATAGCAACAGCCGTCATGGGATCTTCTGAAGTCATAGTTGTAATACCGGTTCTCTCTTCAATAAGCTCTTCCAATCCGTAAAGTAAGCAACCACCACCGGTCAATACAATACCTCTATCAGCTATATCGGCAGCCAGCTCCGGCGGAGTCTTTTCAAGAACGCTATGAATAGCCTCCACTATCTGAGCTGTTGTCTCTCGCAAAGCTTCTTCAGTTTCCTCTGAGGTTACTGCTATGGACTTTGGAAGTCCGGTTACCAGGTTTCTTCCTCTAACCTCCATCGACACAGACTCAGGCCTACGATATGCTGATCCTATCTTTATCTTTATATCCTCTGATGTTCTTTCACCGATAAGAAGATTATGCTTCTTCCTCATATATCTAACTATTGCGTCATCAAAATCATCCCCGGCTATTTTAACGGATGTACTAACTACTGTACCGCCCAAGGATATTACAGCAATATCAGTTGTACCACCACCAACGTCAACAATCATATTACCGCAAGGTCTTGAAATATCAATACCTGCTCCGATTGCAGCTGCTATGGGCTCTTCAATAATGGCCACTTCTCTGGCACCTGCCTGATAAGTAGCATCTTCAACAGCCTTCTTTTCCACTTCGGTTACACCACTGGGTACACAGACACTAATTCTGGGCTTTCTGAAACGTTGCTTACCCACAGCCTTTTGAATAAAATATTTGAGCATTTTCTCTGTAACTGTATAATCGGATATAACGCCCTGTCTTAGTGGTCTTACAGCAACTATATTTCCGGGAGTCCTTCCAAGCATTAATCTGGCTTCTTCACCTATAGCTTTTATTTTATTAGTATCACGGTCAAAAGCTACTACTGAAGGCTCTTTTAGTACAACACCCTTCCCTTTTATATAAACTAAAACACTTGCAGTCCCCAAATCGATTCCAATATCGGTGCCCATCATAGTGAAACTCCTTTCCTATACCGCAGAAAAACGGTTCTATCTTATAAAATATTTTTATTTTTTATCGTATTAATAAGTTTTTTCCCACTATTATCAAAGATATAAAAATGATATACTTCTCTAATAATATATCTCATCCTTTTTATATTTTTTTCCAAAATTGGCCAACTTAAACATACTCTACTATATTATATATCATTTCCCTGTATTTTCAAAGGTTATTTTAAAAACTTTCATTTTTCACCAATCTTCTACCAAAGTTCTACATGATGTAATCTTATTATATTTATCGTACCTTTTAACTAGTAAAATTA
>JAAYJU010000210.1 GCA_012522735.1 Clostridiales bacterium
GGAGTTTACAATCTATTCATAATATGTTCATAACTAGGTGATAAAATAGGACTAATGTATCACCTTATATATAATAGAATTTCTTTGATGGTCCGATATACATCTCTACTGTAGAGATTGCTTCTTTAAGGAGAACGAGAATGTCTGAAGTAAATAAGGATAATAAGGAATTTGAATTTATAAAAGAGCAAGTATTGCCAAAAAGGAGTAAGAAATTCAGAAAATGGTTTCTTCCCTTTCTTATGACAATAGTTATGGCTATTATATTTGGTTTAGTTGCAGCTCTCACATTTTGTATAGCAGAGCCTAGGTTATATAAGCTGCTACATAAAGATGAGCCAAATCCATTTGTTATACCGACTCCCAGGCCGACAGAAACGGATAATGATGATATAGATGACCAGGATCCAGAAGATAATCCCGATAATGACGGGGGAGAAGTTATAGTCGATGACGATGATGATGGACAGGTACCTGAAGGGAATATCGATAATCCTAATGGTCAAACAGGGCAAAGTCCTAATGGTCAAGAAGGCCAGGATCCTACTGTAGAGCCTAATCCTACTATCATTGAAAAAATTGATGCGGATATTGATGATTATATTACTATGTATAATGATATCAAGAGGCTTTCTGATGAAGTAGGAATGTCTATACTAACTATATCTAGCATAATTGACAGTAAGGATTGGTTTGGTAATCCAATCGAGAAAAGGATATATACCACAGGTGTTGTGGTTGGAAATGATGGTAAAAACATAATGCTTTTAGTAAGCCTTGATAGGGTTAAGGATGCTAGTAGTATAAAGATAGAGATTAATGAGACAACATTTATAGATGCTATTCTTCATGACTATGAAAGTGAGCTTAATCTGGCGATTGTTACGATTAATACAGCGGACATTCCTATTAAGCTTTTAGGAAATATAGCTGTAGCAAGAATAGGTGAATCGTATACTCTTGCGGTTGGAAGCCCTCTTATTGCTATGGGAAGCCCCAATGGTTATCCAGAATCAATTGATATGGGCATTGTCACCAGCAAGGGTAGTATAATAAGCATAACAGATTATGAGCTAGATTTATTTAATACTAATATAGCATTTAACAAAGAAAGTGATGGTATTTTAATTAATTATAAGGGTGAAGTTGTAGGACTTATAACCCGTACATTAAAGAAGGACTTGAACAAAGATCTTAGCACGGTCTTAGGCATCAGTAAGGTGAAATCATATATTGATAGAATGGTAAGTCAAACACCAAGAATATATTGCGGAGTAGTGGCAGAGAATTTACCTCAGGAAGCCATGGCAGATTATAATGTTACCAGAGGGGTCTATATATATGAAGTTAAGAAGGATTCCCCGGCATTTAATGCTGGTCTGATGAGCGGTGATATTATTCTGAATGTAGGAGACCGAATTGTGTCTAATATGAACAATTTCTACAGTGCTATATCAGAGCAGGAACCCGGAACTCAGGTGACCTTTAAAGTTAAACGAACATCTAGTACATCGGATAAGGAAATTGAGATAGATGTAGTGTTAGAGGATAAGAATCAATAAAGTGCAGGGACTGTTTCAGAACAGTCCCTTTGTTACTTTATAGGAAATTGCTCCATTCCAAAGAAACAGGAAATAAAATGCCTGCACAGAGGCAGGCATTAGAAGCAGATGATTGCAGATTAGAAGATATAAAAGCCTTCTTCCTCGGAATCATCATCA
>JAAYJU010000036.1 GCA_012522735.1 Clostridiales bacterium
TAGGACGAAGTATAGGGGTAATTATCTCTTTAGCAGGTACAAGCTATAATTGGAAGGAAAGGCTGTTTTGTGTTATTGCTTATATTCCAAAGGCAACAGTACAGGCGGCAATGGGTGCAGTGCCCCTATCCTTAGGAGTAGAATCAGGAGACATTATCTTGGCTATTGCTGTGCTATCTATATTAATTACTGCACCGCTAGGAGCTATTGGAATAAATTATTTATCAGAAAAGCTATTGATTGAAAAGGAATAATATAGGTGCAAAATTAATTAAACACATAAGAATTATTTTCATGGAATTGAGGGTTATGATGGATTTCAAGCAAAGGGCAAAGCAATTAAAAAAGGATATACCAGCAATCCTTATTGCGCTGAAGAAGAAGGAGACTCCCTGGTATGCTAAGGGATTGGCGGTTTTAACCATATGCTATGCTTTATCTCCGATTGACCTTATACCTGATTTTATACCTATTCTTGGATATCTTGATGATATAATTATTCTCCCATTTATGATAGCAGTAACAATAAAATTAGTTCCCAAAGAGGTAATTGAACAGAGCCGTATTGAGTCCGAGCAGCTTTCAAAGGACGGTAAGTTAAAAAAGTGGTATTACGCAATACCTATAGTGTTGGTTTGGTTAATAATCTTATATTTAATAATAAAAGCATTTATATGATTTATGGGTAATCTACTATTTTTATATCCGTATTATAGTAACTCAAGTTTTAATACTGGTTGAACTTGGAGATTATTTCACGTATAATTTTTTTATAAATATATATATTAAGGGGGCTTATATGTCAAGAATATCAAAGGAAAGAAAAGCAACTTATTATATTGGAATGGGTATGATAGTATTGGGTTTTATATTATTTATATCTGTATTCTTCTTTGTTGCAGGCGCAATGAAGGATCCGTTTAGGTCCTCACCACCTCCCTTTATTAACTCCATTATAGGCATGATTCTAATGATAGCAGGATCTATTGTATCCAACATCGGTGCAAAAGGTGCAGCCGGTTCGGGAGTAATACTTGATCCTGAGCAAGCCAGGGAGGATTTAAAGCCTTTTAATGAAGCCAAGGGTGGAATGATAAACGATGTCGTTAGCAATATTGACGCAATCGATCACATAACAAAAGCTCAACCACCAAAGGAGATTATAAAGATAAGATGTAGGAATTGTAATGGACTCAATGATGAGGATGCGAAATTCTGTAAGAGCTGTGGGAAAGAGATATAAATCAAAAAGAGGCTATCAACTATGAGGTCATGGGAGAAGATTTATATAGAGAATTATTAGATAAAAGACCAGACACAGAGGATCTTGTGTTTACCCACGGAGATTATTGCTTACCAAATATTCTGATAGATAAATGGGATATTGGCGGCTTTATTGATTGGGGTAGAGGAGGCATAAGTGACGGATTAAAGAGCATTGATTGCTCTAAAATAGAGTATTATAGATTACTAGATGAGTTCTTTTGAAATAAATAAAATGGAGTCACAAATGAAGAAAAATAAAGAGTATAAAGCTATAATATATGCCATATTGGCAGCCGCATTATATGCAATCAGTTCACCAATATCGAAACTTTTACTAAAGGAAGTCCCTCCTACATTGATGGCTTCCTTTCTTTATCTTGGAGCAGGATTAGGAATGTTTGCTGTTCATATTATTAAGAAGAATGGATCTACAAAAGAAACTGAAGCAAGACTAACAAGAAAAGAGCTTCCTTATACAATAAGTATGGTTGCATTGGATATAATAGCACCTATATTCTTAATGATAGGTCTTACTATGACATCTGCTGCAAATGCTTCTCTGCTTAATAACTTTGAAATTGTCGCCACATCAATAATCGCATTAGTAATATTTAAGGAAGCTATTGGGAAGAGGTTATGGGGTGCTATTTTTCTTATTACAATATCAAGCATTATTCTATCAATAGAGGATGTGAGCAGTTTTTCCTTTTCATATGGGTCTTTCTTCGTATTATTAGTATGTATTTGCTGGGGACTTGAAAATAACTGCACTCGTAAATTATCCGTTAAGGATCCTTTACAAGTAGTTATTATAAAAGGATTTTGCTCAGGAATAGGTTCTTTATTAATTGCATTTATAATAGGAGAAAAGGTAAATAATATTCTATATATAGCTATAGCCTTAGTGTTGGGATTCTTTGCGTATGGCTTAAGCATCTTCTTTTATATTTATGCTCAGAGAGACTTAGGAGCTGCTAAGACAAGCGCTTATTACGCAATTTCTCCCTTTATAGGAATGGGGTTATCGCTGATTGTTTTCCGTGAAATACCTTCTTTCTCATTTTTAATTGCTTTATCTATTATGATTTTAGGTATGTATTTTGCATCTACGGAAAGCAAAATAGAGATAAAAAAATGAGCCCGTTCTAAGCATTAAAAATCTATAGCTTGTACAGGAGGATAAAACCTCCGTTGTTAGTAGTAGAATGTTTATGTCTTAATAGGAGGTTTGGCATGGCGAACAAATTATTATATCCGAGATTTAGCCCTACAAGAAGAATTATAAATATGGATGGCATGTGGAAGTTTAGCTTTGATTATGATGATAAGGGAGATA
>JAAYJU010000211.1 GCA_012522735.1 Clostridiales bacterium
GACGATGAGGATAGTGAGCTACTTAATTATATAAGTGATGACCGATATATTCCCGATTTTATTAAGGGTCCAGGCATAGAGATTACAGGTACAGATAGAGGAACCTTATATCATAAGGTTTTGGAGCTTCTTAAGCTATCAAGAGTTAATAGCTATGAGGATTTACTAAGGGAGCTAGAGGCTATGGTTAGTGCCGGACATATTATAGGTGATGATATAGGAAGGCTTAATACTGGCAATATATTTAAGTATTCGCAGAGTGATGTAGCTAAGCGTATCGTTAGTGCAGAGGCAGCAGGAAAGCTATATAAGGAGAAGCAATTTGTAATTGGCTTAAAGGCCTCTGAGGTATATCCGGATCAGGATGATAGTCATGAGCTTATTCTGGTTCAGGGTATAATAGACCTATTCTTTGAGGAGAATGGTGAGCTGGTTCTGCTTGACTACAAGTCCGATATAGTTAAGGACGAGAATCAGCTTACCTCCAGATATAAGGTTCAGCTAGTTTATTACAAGAAGGCTCTGGAGCAGATATTAGATAAAAGGGTTAAGGAAATGATTATTTATTCCTTGTATCTGGGTAAGGAGATAAGGGTAGTATAAAGGCCGATTTGTTATATGCAAAATAGAATATTCCTTAATAAGATGGTTACACTCTAGAAAAGAAAATGGAAAGGGTGTAGCAGGATGTCAAAGAAACCAGAAAAGAAAATTGATTTAAACAATATAAAGCCCGAGGAGGAAATCAAGTACGAGATAGCCAAAGAGCTAGGTTATCTTGATAAGGTTGTGGCCACTGGATGGAAATCTCTAACCGCCAAGGAATCGGGAAGGATAGGTGGAATTATAACAAAGAGAAAGAGGGAAGAGAAAAAACAGCATGAGACTGAATAGATTTAAAATATTGCTACTCGTCTTCATGACTTCATAAGATATATTGAGGCTGTCGAACTAAGTCTAGATTCGGCAGCTTATTTTATATCGAAACTTGACAGATGATGTATGCTTACATAAAATGGATTAAGGGAGGTGTATAGAATGTTAACTTTTTATATCTCTATGCTTGAAACAGAGCAAGAAAAAATGAAGATGACAGAAGTATATGAAGAGCATAAGCATGCTCTTATGCTATATGCATTAAAGGTAACAGGCTATAATCAGGCCATGGCTGAGGATGCTGTACATAATGCCTTCATATCTATTATAAAAGAAAAAGATAAATATTTATATTTAGACAGTAAGAATTTCCGGTATGTATCCGTTACTATAGTAAGGAACAAATGTATTGACCTTTTGAGAAAAGAAAAGCGATATGCGGATATTCCTATCGAGGAGCTAGAGATATACCTAGATACAGAAGAAAAATCTATAGAAGACCAGGCTGTGATATCGTCAGAATATGAATTGATTCGTAAGCATTTGTCAAGAATTGATGAAATCAGCAGACAAGTACTAATAATGAAGTATGCCTTGGATATGTCATATAAGGAAATAAGTGAGAGATTAAATATTCCATCTGATAACATAGGTGTACGAATCCATAGAGCAAAGGAAAAGGTACGAAAGCTGATAGAAATTGAAGACGGTCATAATAGTATATAATAAATGAAGGTGTGATTGCGAATGAATATCAAACAGTTAGATGATAGCGTATTTGAGGCATTGTTTCGGCAAGCTGTTATAGACGAGTATAAGGAGGAAATCGAATCAATTCCACAGAAGAAGGAGCTGATGAGGATTGTATCATTATCTCCAGAATTTGAAATTCGTATGAAGCTACTATTTGACAATGATCGGAAAAGGGACATATACATAAAATTTATGCATTATGGTAAACGTGTGGCGGTAGTGTTTTTATTAGCTGTGACCATATTGTCTCTTGTATTACTTACTAATCCTGAGGTAAGAGCAGCTATCAAGAATACTATAATTGAATGGTATGATAAATACACCTCGATTATCTTTCACGGGAAGGAAGAAGCTGATAATGATATAGATGAAACCAAAGAATTCGTATTTGAGTATATACCAGAAGGATTTAGCGAGAGTTGGGTTGAAAGGCTAGGGAAGATTACTGATATGGAATATGTAAATGACCAGGGTGAAACTATCTACATTTCATACTGGCCTGATACAATAAATACCAATATATCCATCGACAATGAAAACCATATAATAGAGAGCACAACCATTAGTGGCTATGAGGCATATACCGCTGAAGCAACTAACGAGGACTTTGATAACGGGATCATCTGGAGTATGGAAGGTTATAGATTCAATATATGGAGTAAGCAACCTATCAAGGAGCTAATAAAGATAATAGAGTCAATTACTTGGTAAAGCTGTATACTATCTCAATACTAATTTAAGGGAATATCTATTACGATATAATATAGTTAGGAGATTTATATGAAAATTGCAGAACGGCGTATAAAGTTGCAGATGTTCATATTATTAGGTGTCATATTTCTGATAGCAGGGATGACAGTGGTTTTCTTATGGAATACAAATCAGCAAGTGGCGATAATGCCGGGGCAATTTGTATTGGTTGGGGAAAGACCTGTGATTATCAAAGAAGGAAACGTTTATGAATATGGAACGGATGGAACATGGAGGCATCTGGAACTTATAGGTGAAGCAAAGCAGATAGTAAGAGGAGAAATACTCTGCGTTTTGAATGAGCATGGGAGTCTTTATTATGATAAAAAAATTGACTTAGGAGAGGGACTACCTCTGACATCTGCTTATGCTTTATATATGGAAGAAAAGTCATTGATACTCAATAAGGAAGAACCTTTTGCCTGGATTAATCAAAGTTTAGAGTATTTGGACTTCCGGGCGCTGTTGCGAAATGGTGATATCCTTTATCAGGGATTGGGCGAGTACGACCGCTATCAAATGGATGAGGAAACCCCCATATTTCTATCAGGTTCATATATTCTGACATCTCAAGGGAATGTCTATTACTTGAAGATAGACACAGATGGTTATAGTGATATTATAAACACTGATTTGAAGTGTGTGTATGACGGTAAGGATATAGTTACGATAAGTGCTAGCGAAACTGCTGCACGGTGTTTAGGCTTGCGGGAGAATGGAAGAGTAGTTTCATTTAGTGACATTGCTCCACTGGAGGTTACGGACTGGAAAAATGTGATTGCCATACAGCAAGGTTTCAACTATGCTGTGGGACTTACTGCTAAAGGGAGTGTTCTGTATGTTGATTACAATGCAAGTAGCACTAAAGAAGTTACTAAAGCATTGGATTTGTGGACAGACATAGTTCAGATAGCTGCATATTCCGATACTATAGTAGGACTTAAGCAGGACGGTAGTTGTTTATTTTTGGATATTTCGGTATATAAGTAGCAATATCTTTAAATCTTTAGAACGGAGACTGATACTTTGTATTATTAAGCTTTAGATTGTTAATTCCTAAGAAGCCCTTAATAGCTACACAGGCACCACCCAGTAGAATGGAAGTGTCCCTTAGCACTGAGGGAACAATCTGGATATAGCTGTTCATCTTACTTTTTAAAGCATCCTCGATTTTCCCGAGAACATGAGGAAAATGAATTGTAAATGAACTATTGATAATGACTATTTCCGGATTATAGGCATTAAGTATATTATTTATTCCCACTGACATATATTTTATGAACTGGTCCATAATCTGTATAGCCATTGGATCATTTTCTTCATACATCTTACTATAGGTGGCAAAATCAACCTTCTCTAAGCCCTGTAATTTTGCAAATTCATTTAGAAGAACCCGCTCGGATACATATTGCTCTAGGCAACCAAGATTCCCACAGGGGCAGGATCTACCGTCTATCTCTACAATAGTATGCCCGAACTCACCGGCACGACCGTTATAGCCCGTAAAGAGCTGGTCATCTATAATGATACCGAGTCCGATACCGGAATGTATGCTTATATTAGCTATATTAGCATAATCGTATTGAAATGTTTTCTCACCTATTACAGATAGGTTTGCTTCATTTTCCATATAAATTGGAACGCCGAAATGTTGGTTAAGACCCTCAGCAATATTTGCACCTGCCAGATTATAATAGGGTGCAAAGGACACCTCATTATTAATGGTTACACCGTGTATTCCAATCGTAATCCCCACCAGTCCATAGGGAGAATCTGTAGGAAGATGCATGGATTCAATAAGACTAATAATTTCATTTACTATATTAAAGGCGTTCTTGGGAGTCCTTATTTGCTTAAGGCAGCAATCCTCTCCTGCTAGGTCTGATATAAGTGCAGATATAGTATCGACACCAAGATCGATGGACACGACATATCCGGACTTCTTGTTAAGGCTAAGAAGTATAGGCTTTCTGCCAAGGCTTGTATCGTCGCTTCCGATTTCTATTACCAGCTTACGGTTTATTAAATCCTGTACGATTGCCGATACGGTGGCCTTAGTTAGCCCAAGATGTTTTGCCGTAGACGCCCTTGAAATTGAGGCTTGATTAATTATAGTCTCCAATATCAGGTGCGTATTGATATCTCGTATAAGTTCCTTACTGCCTGTAACCATAACATTCACCCTTCGTTTGCTTATAATTCACAGATAAGTATATACTGTATTTTATAGCCTAATCTGTTTATCATGGTATCATAGTTTGTGTTTTTTGAAAAGGGATTATTTGCTTTAGGGCTTGATTCTACCTTGACATAAATGAGCCATCTTGTTATATTTAATTTAATATAGTTTAATCAACTAACATGAGATGGTTTCTTCATTTATTATGGTGAAATGACTGTAGAGGCATTTGCATATGCCTAAGAATTCATAGTATGAAAGGAGTAATACACAGATGTTGTATATTGGTGTTGATTTAGGAACATCCTCCGTCAAGCTCTTGCTGATGGATGAGAAGGGAAAGATTGAAAATATCGTTACAAAGGAGTATCCAATATATTATCCTAAGACCGGCTGGTCTGAGCAGAATCCCGAGGACTGGTACAGTGCTTTGATAGAAGGTATTAGGGATCTAATTAAGGATGCGAACAAGGATGAAATTGAAGGCATCAGCTTTAGTGGCCAGATGCATGGTATGGTAATACTAGATGAGAATGATAAGGTTATCCGCCCCGCCATCCTATGGAATGACGGACGTACACAGGCAGAATGTGATTACCTAAATAATGAGATTGGAAGAGAGAAAATCTCAAGCTATACCGCAAATATGGCTCTTACAGGATTTACTGCACCTAAGCTTCTATGGGTAAGAAAGCACGAGCCTGAGAATTTTGCTAAGATTAAGAAGGTTATGCTACCTAAGGATTATGTGGCATACATGCTTTCAGGAGTTCATTGTACCGATGTATCCGATGCATCAGGTATGCTGTTATTAGATGTTCAGAATAAGCGTTGGTCTAAGGAAATGCTTGATATATGCGGTCTTAAGGAAGAGCAGATGGCAAAGATCCATGAGTCCTTCGAAGTAGTAGGTAATATAAGCCAGAAGGCATCTGAGGAGACAGGACTTCCTACCTCTGTTAAGGTTATTGCCGGTGGTGGCGACCAGGCTGTTGCAGCGGTTGGTACCGGAACTGTCGGTAAGGGAAAATGTAATGTATCCTTAGGAACTTCAGGTGTAGTATTTATATCAGCCCAGGAATTTGCAGTAGATGATAACAACTCACTCCACGCCTTCTGTCATGCTGATGGAAAATATCATTTCATGGGTGTTATGCTTTCAGCCGGAGCCAGTAATACATGGTGGATGAATGATGTCTTAGGAACCAAGGATTATGTTAAGGAGGAGAAGGGTATCACTAAGCTAGGTGAGAACAACACATTCTTCCTTCCTTATCTTATGGGTGAAAGAACACCCCATAATAATCCTAACGCAAGAGGCACATTTATCGGAATGACTATGGATACTAGCCGAGAAGATATGACACAGGCGGTTCTTGAGGGTGTGGCATTTGCACTTCGTGATTCCTTTGAAATAGCTAAATCCCTTGGTGTAGAGGTAGAAAGAACCAGAATTAATGGTGGTGGTGCCAATAGCCCGCTCTGGTGTAATATAGTAGCTAATATATTAAATGTTAAGGTCGATAAGATTAATTCCAAGGAAGGTCCTGCCTTTGGTGCAGCCATCCTAGCAGCTGTAGGCTGCGGGCAGTATTCAACAGTAGAGGAAGCAACAGAAAAGCTTATCAAGGTAGTTTCTACAGTTGAACAGGATCCTAAGCTTGTAGAGCTTTACAATAAGAAATACCAAGTATTCAAAGAGCTTTATCCTACATTAAAGGATATGTTTGATGCGATGGTATAAGAAAATAAAAATTTTTAGAGTTATAACTCGTCGAAAAGGTGCTATTTTAGGCACCTTTTCCTATTAATAATCATAGTAGAAAGGAAGACTTATGTTTAAGAATGTCCAAATCCAATCTGTAAAATTGAATCAAGTCATAGTTAAAGATACATATTATAACAATGCTTTTGAGAAAGAAATCGAATATCTAAAATCATTAGAGATAGATAGACTACTTGCTGGTTTTCGAGAGGTTAAAGGGCTTAAGCATAAGGCAGAAGTTTATCCCGGGTGGGAAAATACCGAGATTAAAGGGCATACATTAGGACATTATCTAGCAGCCATATCTCAGGCATATGCTATTACAAATGATATAAGCCTGCGTAAGGATATCGATTATATAGTGGACGAATTATCAGATTCTCAGCTAGATAACGGATATTTGTTTGCTTCCGATGAGTATTTATTTGACAACGTTGAAAATAATAAGCCAGCCTGGGTGCCATGGTATACAATGCATAAGATATTTGAAGGCATAATCTTAGCTTATGAAGCTACAGGTTCTAAGCATGCCTATAATATTATGAGTAGACTTGCAGATTGGGTATACAGTAGGAGTCTGAGCTGGGATGAGAAGCTAAACCTTCAGGTTCTGGGGGTTGAGTATGGTGGTATGAATGATTGCCTTTACGATGTCTATTCACACACAGGTAAGAAAGAACACCTAATGGCTGCACAGAAATTTGATGAAATTGCACTTTTCAAAGCATTATACGAGGGCAAGGATATTCTTAATGATCTTCATGCTAATACTACGATACCCAAATTTGTTGGTGCAATGAAACGCTATATGGTTTTGGATGAATGCGACCCCTTTTATTTAGTTGCTTGTGAGAATTTCTGGGAAATTGTTGTAAATCATCATACTTATATTACAGGAGGCAACAGCGAGTGGGAGCACTTTGGTCTGCCTGATATTCTCGATTCGGAGAGGACTAACTGCAATTGTGAGACATGTAATACCTATAATATGTTGAAGCTTTCTAAGGGATTATTTCAGATTACAGGTAAGAAAAAATACCTAGATTATTATGACAATACTCTTACCAATGCAATCCTGTCGTCACAAAACCCCGAGACCGGTATGACCATGTATTTTCAGCCCATGGCTACAGGATACTTTAAAGTATATTCTACTCCCTATGATAAATTCTGGTGTTGTACCGGAACTGGAATGGAGAATTTCACAAAGTTAAATGATGCAATCTATTACATAAGAAATGAAGTGAATGGGTTAGAGATAACCGTGGGGCGATATATTAGTTCGGAATTATTTTTAGAGGATATACCCTTAAGGTTAAAAGTGGGCGCTAATTATCCTGAAAAGGAAGAAAGCAATGTTACCATCTTAGATGTTGAAGAAAACAAGCATTTTATAATAAAGCTTCGTATTCCGGATTGGTGCCAAGGTTCATATATAGTTGATGTTAATGGCCTGGAGGAAGGTATTGCAAAAAAAGATGGCTTTATCTATATCGATAGAAGATGGAATAATAACGATGTCGTTAATATAGTATGGAAGATGGCTGTCACCTATGAGAGATTACAGGATAATCCCAATGTAGTTGCTTTTAAATACGGTCCGGTGGTTTTAAGTGCGGGTCTTGGAAAGGAGGATATGGAAGTATCCAAAACAGGTGTAGATGTTACCATACCTACTCGCAATATGGATATTAAGGACTATTTGCTTATACAGAATATGACGGTAGAGGAATGGTTGTCTAGGATTACAGATAACATATTAAAAAAAGTTGGTTCAATTGAATTTGTATTAAAAAATACCGATGAAGATGAATCACTTGTATTTAAGCCACACTATAGACAGTATGAGGAAAGATATGGAATCTACTTTAGTTTATTCGATATAAACTCAGGAGATTAAAGTTTGCTAATAAATCAACTGCGGGCCATCTTAAGATATATGGCTAATTAAGAATGATTGTAACTAGCGATACCCCTGATGCAGATTTATGATGTGTATCAGGGATGCTCCTGTGATAAGATTACATAAAGAACTTATCGGGGGGGGGTACTTTGCTATATTATGGAACCTTCTTGTAGCAATATCGTCTATTATATGTAGGATATATTTTATACAACAAGGAGGTAATCAATATGAAGAAATTAATCTCATTATTTTTAGCAATTATAATGGTTTCCCTAACTGCAAATACTGCTTTTGCAGCTAAGAAGCCTGTAGAACATAAGGCTCATTTTAATTCATTTACAGGCATTGTAAAGGAAATTAGAAAATCTGAGTTTGAAAAGGATACTAGCTATGCGCTTTTAGTGAATGAGGAGGGTATGGAGGCTAATCTGGTACTGACAAAGGATACCTACTATATCAATGATGAGAAAATTCGCATAGGCTCAAAGGTTACGGGATACTATGATGCAAATGCTATGATGATTATGATTTATCCACCTCAGTATGTAGCAGTTGCAGTTATGGTATCAAATAGTGAGCAGAATATTAAGGTAGACTTATTCGATACAGATTTAGTAAGTGCCGATAATTTACTGAAATTAAATATCAGCAATGATACCGAGATTGTTCTTAAGGATGGAAAAGAATTTAAGGGTGGCCTTAAGAACCGTAAGCTCGCTGTATTTTACGGTGCATCTACAAGGAGCATACCTGCCCAGACTATTCCGGACAAGATAGTAGTACTTTCGGACCCTATCGTTCCTGATGAAGATAATAATTCCTATTACGCTTCTTTTAAGGGAAGAGTTACAAAGATGACTACCATGAAGAATGATAAGAATCTAACTCAGATAACCATAGAGGATAAGGAAGGAATAGAAGCCATATTTACCATATCTAAGGACACCTACCGGACAAATGACGAAAAAATAAAGGTTGGTTCAGTGGTCACAGGATATTACGATGCAAAGGTGTTTAGGATTATGATTTATCCCGGACAATATGAAGCCGAAGTATTAGCCGTAGAAAGATCGGAGTATAATATCAAGGTTGATTATTTTGACAATAAGCTAATTAGTGCCGATAATACTCTTAAAATAACAATAGGCAAGAATACAGAGCTAATCTATATGAACGGAAGAAAGTATAATGGTAAGCCGGTAAATTCTAATCTGCTTGTTATTTATAACAAGGCAACCAAGAGCATACCTGCCCAGACAGAGCCGATTAAGGTGATTGTTCTTGAGCAAAAAAGCAGCAAGGACGATGCAAAGGATAAAGGGGCTATAGATAAAGATAAGGACAAAGCCTATTGGAAGAGTAAGCTTGATGAATGGATGAAGTTAACCGATGAGCTTTTCGACAATATGGACCAGATATCAGGATATAAGGATGAGCTTTACAGATATATCTGGAAGCTTATGGCCAGAAGAGAAAATTCTCTTTTTGGTTGGTTAAATGTCTTGGCTAAGGACAGATAATAACCTAAGGGCTGGAAGCTAAATTATTGAAATAAAATAGGTAGTGCTATTATGAACATGCCTAAACCCTATCATATAAAAATGATAGGGTTTTTTATAGTTCGCCCAGCATGGGCGAACTCTTACGGGTGAAAGTCCCGAGTGTGCCTTTGTAGTAGGAAACACATAGCCAAGCACAAGGGTGTCCACCGTGAGGTGGAATCTGAAGGAAGTGGGA
>JAAYJU010000212.1 GCA_012522735.1 Clostridiales bacterium
AGTAAATTCTACTCCATCAATTACAATAGTTTTAATTTTATCTTCCATTTTCTCTACCTCTCTTAGTTATTTAAGTTCCACTCACTTTCATAATCTGAAGGATCTCCTGTATAGGCTTTTTCACTCCTAAGCTTTCCTTCTTTTTTATCCTTTAAGTACCAGGTCATAATAGTTGAAGCATGGTCTTTATACTCCTTGCCTGTACTTTGCATATAGGCTGATAATCTTTCTATATAGTCTTTTAGATTGGGTATCTTTTCCTCTAATAGCTTTTCTTCTTCATCAGATAAGATTACATTTAGGAAAGTTCCTTTTTTGTCTTCTCCACTAAAATCAATATAACTCTTATCAATCTTATTATTCTCTATATAGTTAGGTTGTCTTTTTGATAAGTCTAGACTTTCCTTTTTAGCCATTATTGAAATATCAAAATTGCCATTATTGACTTGTCCTTTTGACAAGTCTTGATTTTCCCTTTTGACAGGTCTAAAATTTTCATTTCTAAAAATACTCATAAAATCTTTAACATAAATTTTAGTAGGATTACCCTGTCCTACTCTTTTCTTTTTAATAAGACCTATTACTTCAAGATCCTTTATAAGTTTAACTGCCTTTTTAATGCCACAACCTAGTTTCTCAGCTGTTTCTTCAACAGTAAAATAGATATAAACCCTTCCATTTTCATCTATCCAATTATTTTTATAGGACAAAGTGCTTCTCGATAAATACATTGAATAAAGCACTTTTGCGTCTATTGATAACCCTTTAAATTTCTCATCTTCTATAAGAACTATAGGTAAACGGATAAATCTAAAACTTTCAGAATCCCTTCCATAAAAGTAATCAAAATCCATTCACATCACCTCTTCCCAATAAAAAAGACACCTAAGATTTCTCTTAAATGCCTAGTTCCTTTATCTCTCGTGTTCATGACGTTTTTCCTTAACCTTGTCTTTAATGGCCACATTTTTCACCCTTTCCTTAAATTTATTCAGGATTTCTTTTGTAGAATCCCTTTTATTTTCTTTCCTTTCTGACCTCTCTATAGCCTTTTTAAAGGCTAAGTCCATAGCTTTAGTATCTTTGGCCTGAAAGAAGACAGAGTATAGTCCTGATTCCTTGTTCTTCATAACGGAAAAATTGACACCATACCTATTGAGCTGTTTCTTTAGTTCTTTGACCTCTCCCTTCTGTAAATCAATATTTTCAAGTTGACCCTTTTTTACCATATCCTTAAGCTTTCTTGAATTAGTTTTCCTTTTTTCACTAAGATAGTCTGCAAGTGGCTGGCTTTTCTCAGCAGCATCTTCTATAATCCTTTTCATTGCTTTTAAGATAGCTTTTGCAGAATACTGTGCAACCTTAATTTCAATATTTATAGCCTTGTTATTGACTTCATCATTTACCATCTAGGCAACCTCCTTTCTAGAGGAAATAAAAAAAGCGGCTCAGATTTTTAGGTCTGAACCGCTAAGATTTGTGGATTTATTAAATTAAGTCATATGATAGAAATTATGCATTATATAAATCATATAACAAATAGTTAAATTTACTTCTTATTATTTCTTTTAATTTCAATCATGATAAATGCTCCCATTGTTGCAACTGCTAAGATACTACCTAATTCTGTAAAGCCATTCATAAAATCAAGACCAAAAGATGCCCCAATCCACCCAACGATTATAGTTGCTATAATTGCTAAAACTAACATTTTTTTATTCCCCTCCATTAATTTCTATCAATTCAAAATAGGACTGATTTTTACAGTCATTTTTATATAGAATTATCCTTCTTTGATTTCTTTATCCGAATAATCAACTAAGATTTTTCTGCACTCTTTGCAAATCCATGATGAAAAAATAAAATCTTTGATTGCATTATTCTCAAGTAAAATTTCCCCTTGTTTTGGATTTAAGGAAACTCTATGTGGTTTTTTTACCCATGCTACTCTATTCATGCCTTGCAAAAATCCTAGTTCCATCTCATTATTACAAACTGGACATCTCATATTCACACCCCACTTAAATTTAAAAGCTATTCATTTTAAGCCATATAGCCTAATTATATTATAAGTAACATATAATTATTTGAATACAATTATAGAGCCATTATCTCATTCTCATGCACTGCTTACAACAATTATACCTAATTGCTCTAAGCAATGCACGAATTTTTTTCGGTAAAAGTCTCTGAAACCCTTGTTACTAAAGCATTATTGCACCCTGTCACTATTATGACACGCTCCCCAGTGGCAGGATAATAGCCTTTATATTTTATTGTTCTTCATGCCATTCCTCTATAATAGCCTCTACCTCTTTTATTAATCTTTCTTTATCTGGAATATAAAGTGTATATTTAGAAGCAAATATTTGATTTGATAGGCCTCCCAATGCATATTCTGCAGCTACATTGTCCTTATCAGTACATAAAATTATTCCAATAGGAGGATTGTCGATTTCATCGTTAACTTCTGACTGGTAGTAATTTAAATACATATTAAGTTGTCCAACTGCTTCAGGCATTAATTTACTTGTTTTTAATTCTATTAATATATATGACCGCAATATTTTATTGTAAAATACCATATCTACATAGTAGTGAGTATTATTCAAAGTGATTCTCTGTTGGGTTCCAACAAACATAAATCCTCTGCCAAGCTCTAATAAAAATTTTTCTATATGGTCTACTAAAGCCCTCTCTAAGTCACTTTCCATCATTAGCTTGTTTTCTGGCATTCCCAAAAATTCAAATACATATGGGTCTTTCAATACATCCTCAGCCCTTAAAAGCTCGATCCCTTTATTAGATAAATTTAGAACTGTTTCCTTATTTGCTTTTCCCTCTGATAATAGGATTCGCTCAAATAGGGATGTATTTATTTGCCTTTTTAATTCTCTTACAGACCACTTAGAATTTATAGCTTCTTTTTCATAAAAAGATCTTTTACTTAAATCAGAAATACTTAAAAGCTCGCAATAATGAGACCAACTCAATTTAACAGACAGTGTCTGTTGAATTGGATAGTCTTGATAAAATCTTCTCATAAACTGCAAATTAGATACTGAAAACCCTCTACCAAATTCTTTTGTAAGTTCTTTAGAAAGCTCATTCAGTAATCCACTACCATATGTAGCACGCTCCTGAGAGTCCTGCTCATGTTCTACTATTATTCTTCCTATTTGCCAATATGCCTTAAGTAGTTCAACATTAACTACGCTTGCAACATTGTTTCTTGCCTCAATCATAACTTGTTTTATGTCTGAAAAAATATTATTATTTGATATTTCACTCATAGTTTTGCCTCCAGAACTTTTATTTCAAAAGTGCAATATAATGCCAACTTCTTTCAATATAAAGGTTTTACGGCTCTTTTATATAAGCTTGTGTCACTAAATATAAAAAAACGAATTAATCATGGCTAAAGATTATGCTCATAAGCTCTAGCCATAAACAAAGCCTTTACTCAGCAACTGGTGGGTTGGAAGGATTTGAAACGGAATACCATTCGCTCTCAATTAGTAAATAGCAATTATTCTTACCATTGATAATATAAGAAAATTCGGGGTAGTCGCCTTCTGGCATCTCAAAACTGTAAACTTCACCGCCATCTTTATCGCCTGGAGAGTTTCCTTTTGTATAGGTCTGATGCTTATATTGCAAATCGGCAACCCATACCCTCAAGTCCTCTAAATCATCTCCTTCTACAGTAAATTTTGTACTCTGTCCGCCAACAATATGTGTGATGTTAATTATGGTAACATCGTCTTGTATTACTACAGCAATTGGTTTTGAATGTTTGCCACTACCAGGGTCAGAAACCACAGTATCACAACCTGTAAATGTAAAAATGCTAACCAATAAGAAAAAATACATTATAAATACGCTTAGCCTTCGCATATGGCACCTCCCAAATAGATCTTCTTTATATTAGACGCAAAAACAACTAAAATGTTCCAAAATCTAAGACTGTATATAATAATCTTACTTCGCTTAATACTACTTATGTACAAATTATATATTTTCCATTATAAGTATATCAAATAATTATAAAATTCTAAATGGCAAATACCCTTCCTTTTCACGCACTGCTCACAACAATTATTCCTAATTCCCCTAAGCAATGCATGAATTATCTTTAATAAAAGTTCCTGAAACCCTTGATACTTAAGCATTTATGCACCCTGTCACTATTATGACACGCTCCCCCATTGGTAAACTAAATAGGTAGTCTGTATAAGAAATATCATAAAATAATGACTTGAAGACAGATTCATAATCTATGCTTTCGGGGTTATCTTTTATTTGTTTAACTACCTTAGGTGATACCATTGCACCCGAATCATCAATTAGTGATGCGTATTCTAAGAGAGCAACTGCAGCAGGATTATTATTCAGAAAGGTTCTTGCGTTTGATTTTAATTCTATCTCTTTAATATCTATATTGTTAAACGCACCGGAATAAAACAGTTGAGATAGCGGCTTATTATCATAAGCTATTTTCAAAAACAGATATGTTGAAATGGCTTCTATCTGTGCATCCCTCATTTTTCCAGTAGTTGTAATATAATTAATAAGGGCTGTTATTGGACAATCCTTAGAGGCAAGCCATGCCTCCCTCTTTTTATTTATCATTTTATAGAACATATTCTAATTATCTCCCTCAGCAATATTACATTCTAAACTGACAATGTCTCCAATATCTACATTTAAAGCTGTTGATATCTTTACAAGCGCATCCATGCTCACATATTCGTCCTTCCCGAGTTTGGCAAGAGTGGAAGTGCTAATTCGTGCAAGTTCTAGTAAATCTACTTTTTTCATATTCCTGTCTATTAATAACTTCCAAAGTTTTTTGTAAGTAACTTTCATTGATCTGTTCTCCTTTGCCTTCGTTTTATATATTATAAGTCATCCACAAGAAATGTGCAATAATATTTCTGTTTTATAAACATTATTTCTGTATATATAGATTTATATTGTATATGATTTTGAATGGCAAAGATTAATACATAAATCCAGCTTTCCTAATATCTGTGCAATTAAATCCTTATGGCAGGAGCCGTTTATTTGAGTTATTTTTCAAATAAACGGCCTTTTTATTATGCCGAAGGATAATTATGTTATAAGAATTATCAATTTTTTGTAGACCCCCTTATGAAACTGGATTAGTAGTAGGGGGTATTTTTCAAAAATAAAAATAGTTTGGTCCAACTGTTCGCTGAAACCGGATTAATAGTAGAGAGATAAATAAATCCGCTCATATCCTATATTTTATCGGCTTAATAGTAGGGAGATATTTTCAAAACAAAAAAGGAGATGATTAAAATGCCAAAAAGGTTTAACACCATTGACGGGGAAACTCTTATGAACCAGCCGCTGCAGCCAATACAATTTGTGGTGAAGGGTCTATTATCAAACGGACTTCATTTATTAGCCGGAGCGCCTAAGTCGGGAAAAAGCTGGCTTGCTCTTTGGCTGTCGGTAACTATTGCCAAGGGCGAAGCTGTCTGGGGCAACACCGTAAAACAAGGCACAACACTTTATCTCTGCTTTGAGGACAGTCGCCTGCGTATTCAGAATCGCCTGTTTGATATCACCGATGATGCACCTTTTAATGTGCATTTTTCTGAGGAAAGCTTTCGATTGGGCGAAGGACTGGAAGAACGCATCACTCAATTTATCCTTGAGCATCCTGACACTGTGCTGATTATAATTGACACCCTGCAAATGATTCGCAAACTCACCTTTGATAATTCCTATGCAAATGATTATGCAGATCTTTCTGTTCTTAAAAAACTTGCCGATGAAAATGAACTTGCCATACTGCTGATTCATCATCTCAGAAAACAAAAAGATGATGACCCTTTTAATCGTATCTCAGGTACTACAGGTTTATCAGGTGCTGTTGATACAAGCTTTACACTTATAGAGGAAAAGCGCGGCAGCGGCAAGGCAAAGCTTTCTTGTATCGGCAGAGACATTGAGTACAGGGAAATTGAGCTTGAACGAAATGAAAACAATATTTGGGAGCTGCTTTCAGACAGTAATGATAACCCTGATTTACTCCTGCCCGATATTGTACTTCTTATCTCTGAATTTATGAGTGACAAAAAAGAATATCAAGGCTCACCAACAGAGCTTGCAGAGTTTATCAGCAGAAAAGAAAACAAAATAAGTCACCGCACACTTTCGCGCTTACTTTTGCAAAACCAAGATTTGCTTTATCAAAAAGGACTTAATGTCCGCTGTCATCGCAGTAACGGCAGTCGTTTTATTTCACTTACTCGTTTCAGTGACGATAGTGCCGAAAGTGACGATAAAAGCGAGAGCAGTCCCGGTGTACAAAACATCGACCCTGTTGACCCTGACGGCACTGGTTAGCCGCCGTGTCGCCCCTGTTCGCCCAGTGTTGCAATTTTATATGCATGGTGATGTCTGTGCCTCAGTCTTTCATTAAAAGCCCACACAGCGATTTGTGAGGGAGTTTTGCAAGCCCAGCATAGCCATCACATTCGGAGGTGACCCCATGGGTAGAAAACAGAGCAGGAGAAAGCAAGGTGCTCTAAAGCGCCCCTTGCGGTCACAGCGACCGGCAGTGCCGGCTGCTAAATCCCGTTTTTAGCGGGTTTGAGGACGATTGCCCAAATAGAACTGCTTGCCAGTTTAGGTGCTGTAAAACCCCTTTTGTGCTGTCAAAGGTGCTGTAAAGTCCTTCAAGCCCTAATGTTATGCCATTTTTAAGGTGCTGTTACAGGTGCTTAGATGAATAAAGGAGAAATGTTCTTATGAAAAAACAAGAAACTACAGGCAGCTATGCCAAAAGTAATCCACAGATATTATCGCCATTTGGTTATCCGCTTCCGGTTTTTGAAGATGCCGTTTCTATTATTTCTGAAGAAGGGCATTACTGGCAAAGAAAGATGATTGTGGACGGAAAATACTTTACCTTGCGTTCCTATTTTCAGCCTGTCTCGCAAGTAACGCCTACGGAAAAACTGCTGCAAATGATTGATTCCGATGCTTTAAAAAAAGGTTGATTTTTCAATAGACTTGGCAAAGCCGTTGCAGTATGATGTTCAGTACCGTATTCGGTTTGCCGGAAAGGAGATTACAGATGAAACAGGCAACTAAAAAATATACGATTTTATATGCAAGGCTTAGTCAGGAGGATGGCAGCCAAGGCGACTCCAACAGCATTCAAAACCAAAGGCTGATGCTTGAAAAGTACGCAAAGGATAATGGATTTAAGAATCTTAAATTCCTATACGACGATGGTGCAACAGGCACAAACTTTAATCGCCCTGCATTTCAGGAAGTAATGGCACTGATAGAAAACGGCGAGACCGCAACACTAATCGTAAAGGATATGAGCAGGCTGGGCAGAGAGTATTTAGAGGTGGGCAGACTGACGGAGATTGTGTTTCCCAGCTACGGCGTGCGGTTTATCGCCATGAATGACGGTGTAGACAGCCTCTATGGTGACAATGAATTTACCCCATTTAAAAATATCATTAACGAGTGGTACGCAAAAGACTGCAGCAAAAAGGGAAAAGCATCGGCAAGAATCAAGGCTGAAAGCGGTGCAAGAGTAGGTTCAAGACCGCCCTTCGGGTATCAAAAAGACCCTGCCGATCCCAAGCGAAAGATTATCCCAGATGAAGAAACCGCCCCGATTATACAGCATATTTTCTCTCTGTGTATGAATGGCAAAGGCCCAAGTCAGATTGCAAAGCAGCTTAAAGAAGAACACGTACCTATCCCTGCATACTTTTATTACGAGAAAAACGGTGTGAAGGTTACCGGATTCGATGCGGATAATCCCTATGACTGGAAGCAATCAACTGTAGCAAGAATACTGGAGAATGAGGTTTATCTTGGACATACTGTCAATCTAAAGTACACAACCCTGTCTTACAAAAACAAGAAACGAGTGGAGCGCCCCGAAAATGAGCGGGTAAGAATTGAAAATACCCATGATGCTATTATAGATAAAGCCACATGGAACATTGTGCAGGACATCCGCAGCCGTAAGCGCCGGAGAGCAAATATGGCAGAGCAGAACATCTTCTCAGGACTTATATACTGCAAAGACTGCGGAACTACCATGGGTACTTCATAGGGCTCATACAATGGATGCGGTAAAAAACAACTTTACCTGCCGAACCTATAAGAAGAAAGGCAAGGATGTTTGCACAGGGCATTTTATACGAGAGGTACAGCTTGCAGAGATTATTTTAGATGATTTGCAAAGGGTTACCCACTTTGCACGGCAAAATGAAGCTGTGTTTGCAAGGCATATCACCCAAAAGAACAGTAGCGAAATACGCAGATTGATATCCCAAACAGAGCGAGAGCTGGAAGCATTAAAACGCAGAGATGCCGAACTGAGTGCATTATTTAAACGGCTGTATGAGGATAATGTCCTTAGTAAAATTCCGAATGAAGTGTTCCGAAAGCTCAGTGATGAATACATTTTAGAGCAAAAGGAAATCCAGTCCTCTATCCCTAAAAAGGAAGATGAACTGGAAAATCTCAAGGATTCGGTTACAAATGTAGGGGCATTTTTAGAAAAAGCAAAGCAGTATACTAAGCTTGATACACTGACGGCAGAAATGCTTAATCTGTTTATTTAGCGTGTGGAAGTAGGAGAACGTGAAGAACGCTACTCACGCACAGCACCGCAATCGATTGATATTTATTACCGCGATATAGGCCTCTTAGATAATTTTGCGGAATCGGAGGCCATATCGGAGCAAGAACCAACACCAAAAGAAGTCGCTTAAACGGTAAAAGGCAGACAATGAATATCACTGCCTGCCGATACATACCGCCCAACTTCACCACGGTTTAGAAAATGTCCCTATGACACCGTGGAGAATACTGTACTTTTTTATTTTGCTCTTATCCTTTCCTGTCACTAATAACCTTATTACTAACAGGTTTTATTTTAATGTTTTCTATAAGACTATGTTCCTTAGCATATGCGATTACCTGTGTTTTATTCTCAAGATGCAGAATTTCCACAATCCTTCCCATATGGTACTTGACTGTACGTTCACTTAATCCGAGCAATTCCCCAGTCTTTTTATAGGTTTTACCGGAAGCAACAATCTCCAGTATTTCCAGTTGCCTATTTGTTATCTTCTCATGATCACAGGTTTTTTCCTTATTCCTAGAATTCCTTCCTCTATTATCATACTTCTTATTTAGTTCTAAAAGGATTCTGGAGGCTAAGCCGGGAGATAGAGGAATCTCTCCATTTTCCACCTGCTGCAATTTGCTAATTAAATCCTTACCATCGGTATTTTTAATAAGATATCCACTTGCGCCAAGCTTTATTGCCTCAAACAAATCATCATCATCATCAGAGGTAGTTAGCATTAGAATTTTAATATCGGGCATTTCAGACTTAATAAGTTTTAATGCATCAAGACCATTCATTTCAGGCATTATAATATCCATAAGTATAATGTCAGGCTTTAATATCCTTGCCTTAGTTATAGCCTCGCTACCGTTTTTTGCTTTCCCTACTACCTCAATCTTATAGGTCTCAAGTAGGTACCCAAGTCCTTCCAAGAATAATTGATGATCATCTACAATCATAAGCTTAGACTTCATTAGTATCCCCCCTATCTAATGGTACCCGAAGCTTGATACAGCTTCCTTCACCGTGTTTTGATTGAATCTCAATGGTTCCTCCCATCTCAGATGCCCTCTCCTGTATTATACTCAGACCAAAGCCTTGCTTACTTTCTTTATTAGTTTCTAAATCAAAGCCCTTTCCATCATCATATATTATAACTAGCAGGTCATTATCTAGGTAGTCACAAGACATGAGAATGTTTTCTGCTTGTGCATGCTTTCTAACGTTGTTCATTACTTCCTTTATAATATTTAGAATATGTATACGAATATCCGGAGCAATAGCTGCATTAGAAAACTCAGGAGTTATTTTACTTGAGACCTTAATTAAGGTCTGCAATTCATAGTTGCTAATTTCATTGTCAAGAGCAGCTATAAAATCTATCTCTATAAGATCTGAATTTCTCATATCATGAATATATTCTCTTATCTGTTGGTGGGCTGTTTGTGCAACCTCGATAAGTTTATCTAATTTTTTTGAGAATAAATCTTCGCCCGCATCAATAAGTTCCTTTTGTATTCCTTGTGCCTGCATATTGATAAAACCCAATACCTGCCCCAGATTATCGTGTAAATCACGAACCATTCTATTCCTTTCATTTCTTACAGCAAGCTTCCACTGTTCTTTGTAGTACTCATTTTCAGCTCTCTTTTTTTCACTAATATCATATATTACTACTAATCTTCCAATGTCATCTCCATTCTTATCCTTGAGTATAGATAATAAGGCTTCATATATCAGCTTAGCCTCAGGCTTTACAACACTAAATTCAATTCGGGAAACTGTCCTATCACATATCAATTCGATAAGCTCTGGTATATTTTCTGACACCTCATAAATATGCTTCGTTGTAATCTGTTTCAAGGGAAGTCCGATTATATTGACAAATGCAGGATTAATGTCCAGTATCCTGTCCTGCAAATCTAAAACCATGACTCCGGCATCCATATCTTCAATAACTGTTGCACGTGCTAGAGGAACTAGATCAAACATCCGATAGCGGAATATACTCCATGCCATGATAATTCCGGCAGGCCCAAAAAAAATAGGTGTAATGTCATGACCTTTAATGGGACTGATTCCACTTATGTATAAAAGATTTGGTATGAAAATTAAGCCTATGCCTATTAGGAGTGCTAGGGCTTGTCTCCTATAAATAGTCTTCCTTCTAAGTACTGCTCTGAATAAAAAATATATTGTAGTCAGATTAAGCCCATGTGAATGCAAAGCATGTATATAGAAGAAAGGTCCATATTGTTTCTTAATAACAGGAAATGCTCCGCTGTAATCCATATGAATATTATTCCGCACCAATCCATGATACTTATCAGTCCATACAAGGATGATGGTTATTGTCGGGATAATAAAAATCCAAAATAAATTTTTAAATTTTAAGTATTTCTCATGGCCGGAAAATTTGAGACATAATATAAGTAGCGCAACAGGAGAAAAGCAATAAGCTATATATTGAATGTTAGCCCAGAACAGCTTCACATCTAGGACTGCGGCAGACATCTCCAAGGAATTGGGAATAGACCATAGAGTAACGATAAACATAGCAATAGCGAAGCTAGTTGCTCCTTTAGCATGTCTATGCTTTATAATAGTATAAACACCCAAAGATAGTGACATTAACCCCGAAATAATCAATAACCATAGATAAGATGAAAATCTGTATGGCATATCTTCTCTCCCAATATATTACCATCTATTACATTTTAAATTTATCAGAATCATATTAGAATGTCAACCAAGCATACTTATATACTAATACCGTCACTTTAGTTTAGGAGAATATAATGGGTTTTCTTTCAGAATTGATTTATGATTACGGATTAATAGCCATGTTTTTAATTATTATGCTTGAATATGCTTGTTTTCCCGTTTCCAGTGAAATCATACTGCCCCTTTCAGGTGCAGTCGCTTCTATAAATAATACTAATTTTCTTGTAATTCTACCCCTAAGCGTGTTAGCAGGAATTATTGGTACAGGTATTTGCTATACTGTGGGATGGTTTGGAGGGGGAGCCATTATAAATGGAATCAAAAAAAGGTTCCCTAAATCCGAGAACTCTCTTAACGCATCATATGATAGATTTCGTGAGAACGGAGCTTCTGCAGTCTGTATCGGACGCGTAATCCCCTTAGTCCGTACATATATTGCACTAGTAGCAGGTGCTGCCAAGCTAAAGCCTTCAGTATATTTCCCAGCTTCATTATTAGGAATTACCATTTGGAATACCCTTCTTATAGGTCTTGGCTATTCCCTCAGGGAGAATTACGGTAAGGTAGCTGAATATTATAGTAGGTACAAGCACAATCTTATTCCCATAATTATAATATCTATAGCTTTCTTTCTAATCCATAGAATATATAAAAGGAGAAAGAAAAAGTCTGCTGTTTCACCTGAATAATCTAGTGTTTCAGCAGACACATTGTAATGTTTTAGTTATCTAAGATCTACTAAGTACTCCTTGATACGACTGATTTGTTCATCCATTTGCCTGACAATACTCTTATACTTCCGAATACACCTGTAGCAAACCAGGTAAGAGCAGATGCCCAGAATATACCGTGGAATCCTATAATACTGGACAAGTATATGGATACAGCCACCCTAACTACTACTTCTATAAGTCCCATAATTATTGGAATTTTTATATCTCCTGCACCTGAAAGAAAGTTTCTTGTAACAAATATCAGACCTAAAAAGCTATAGAAAAGGCTGGTAATCCTTATTCCCTCAACCCCATATCTTACCACATCTATATCCTCTTTCTTAGTGAATAATCTCATAATATATTGACCTCCAAAATACATAAGAGGAAACATTATCAGACTGAAGGTCAAAATAATCAGGACAGAAGACCTCATTCCCTTCTTGGCTCTATCAATTTTTCCTGCTCCGATATTCTGTCCTGTAAAGGAAGCCACAGCGGCTCCTAAGGACATGGATGGTTGCATGACCAGCTGCTCTATCCTATTTACAACAGTATATGCAGCCATTATTGTAGCCTGAAAGCTATTAATAACAAATTGTAAGGCCATCATAGAGATGGATACAAAGGAATTCTGTAAAGCCACCGGAATCCCTAGCCGAATACATTTTGAGAGGATTTCTCTATCAGGCTTAAACTCTTTAACTGGTATTCGAAGAAGCTCTACTTTGCGATAGGCATAGATAATACACCCTACTCCAGATATTACTTGAGAAATCACAGTGGCTATAGCCACACCAGGAATATCCCAATGAAATACAATTACAAACAGAAGATCTAGTACCACATTAATGATACTTGCAACAATAAGAAAAATTAAAGGAGTTATAGCATCACCCAGAGCGCGCAGAATAGCTGCAATCCCATTATAGCTAGCTATCCCAAGAATGCCTATAAAGCTTATCTTCATATAGCTTTCTGATTGGTCGATGATTTCAACTGGTGTACCTAAAAGCTCCAACAAGGGACGTGATATAAAATATCCTACTACTCCCATAATAAGAGCCGCTACAAGAATCATATATGTTGCAGTAGCTATGCTCTTTTTGACACTTTCATAATCTCCTGCTCCAAAATACTGTGATATTACTATTGATATTCCCGCTGATAGACCAAAGGTTAGTCCAAATATTAGAAATACTGACGATCCCGTTGCACCGACTGCTGCCAAGGCATCCTTACTGACAAACTTTCCAACAACAATGGAATCTACCATATTATAAAGCTGTTGAAATATATTACCTATAAGCATGGGACCTGAAAATTTAAGTATCAATTTCGCAGGATTGCCTTCAGTCATATCACGAGTTAAAGCTCTGGACATATTACACCTCTATACTTTCTAATCTTTTAATCTGTAGATATTATATCATGAATTATTTAGATGTAAATGTTTTTAATAATACGAATGATGTCGTTAACCCCTAACGTTTTCTTACATAATCCCCTTTTTTACTCATATAATTAAAAGAAGATTGACCACATGATAGGCAAAAAGGAGGAAGCATGCACTGGCATAGTATATCCATAGAGGACACTATAAGAGAAATGAAGACCGATATAAAGCTTGGTCTCACCCTGGAGGATGTAAGAGATAGACAGAGGTTATATAGTAAAAATATAATAGATGCGAAAAAAGGCAAGAATCTTTTCCAAAAATTCTTGACTCAATTTGCTGATTTCATGATTATTATTTTAATATGTGCTGCCATATTATCCTTATTTGTTTCATATTTGGATGGTAAACTCGACCTAGTTGATCCTATAATTATATTAATGATAATTATCCTAAATGCATTTCTGGGGGTACTTCAGGAAACTAAGGCTGAAAAGGCCTTGGAAGCCCTAAAGAAAATGTCCGCCCCCTCAGCCCATGTACTCCGTGATAATAAGGTTACTGAGATTCCTTCCATTGAGCTGGTACCCGGGGATATTGTCATACTCGAAGCAGGTAGCTTCGTTCCTGCTGATTGTAGGCTGGTTCATGCTGTTAATCTACGAGTAGAGGAAGCTTCCTTAACAGGCGAATCCAATCCCGTGGAGAAGAATGCCGGCATAATTCTGCTTCCCGATACAAATCTGGCTGATAGAATCAATATGGTTATGGCTACAAGCACCGTGCTTTATGGCAGGGGTATAGGCATAGTAGTTGCTACAGGAATGGATACACAGGTAGGGCATATAGCCAGAATGATTATGGAGGACGATACACCTGATACTCCCCTACAAAAAAGATTAGCAAAGACCGGAAAGGTTCTAGGTATAGCCGCACTGATTATCTGCGGCTTGGTATTTATTATAGGAATCTATAAAGACCTTCCACCCTTCGATATGTTTATGACCTCTGTAAGCCTTGCTGTAGCTGCGATCCCTGAAGGACTTCCGGCTATTGTAACCATTATGCTTTCTTTAGGCGTTCAAAGAATGGCAAAAAAGAATGCTGTTATCCGAAAGCTACCTGCTGTCGAAACTCTGGGAAGTGCTACTGTAATTTGCTCGGATAAGACGGGAACCTTGACACAAAACGTCATGACAGTCACCGAGATAAGCTCCTTTGATAATAAGAAACAAATGAAAAGCGATTTTGGCTTTTTTCTATTATCCCACGCCGCCCTATGCAGCGATGCTTTACTTCAATTGGAGGATAATCTGCCTGTTCTAAGCGGTGAGCCCACTGAAAAAGCCTTGGTACTTGCTGCCTATAATAGTGGTGCTTATAAGCCTGATCTAGACTTGATGTATCAAAGGATATATGAGATACCCTTTGATTCTACAAGAAAGCTTATGACCACTGTACATAAGTCACCCGACAAATCCTCCTACCGTAGTGTTACCAAGGGTGCATATGATTTTTTAATAGAACGATGTTCACACATCTATAAGGATGGAAAGCAAGAGCCCATGACTAATCGAGATAAAAACAAAATTTATGCTTTAAATTCGGCTATGACAGGTCGGGCTCTTCGAGTTATTGCACTTGCTTATAAGAACCTTCTCAATTTTTATGTAAAGGTAGACACAGATAAGCTTGAGAAGGATTTAACCTTTGTAGGCCTTATAGGTATGATTGATCCTCCCCGTGATGAGGTTAAGGATGCAGTAAGAATATGTCGTCAAGCAGGCATTAAGCCTGTCATGATAACAGGCGATCATATCCTTACCGCAAAAGCAATAGCAAAGGAGTTGGGAATCCTTACTCCGCAGACCGAGGCCATAACAGGTGAGGAATTATCAAAAATGTCTACCGAAAGGCTTAATGACACTATAGGAAGGTTTTCTGTCTTTGCAAGAGTATCACCAGAGCATAAGGTCAGGATAGTAAAGGCCTATCAAAGCAAAGGCCAGGTTGTTGCCATGACCGGAGACGGTGTAAACGATGCACCTGCTCTTAAGGTAGCCGATATCGGCTGTGCTATGGGGATTACCGGAACTGATGTCGCAAAGAACGCTTCAGATATGATTCTTACTGATGATAATTTTGCCACCATTGTGTCGGCAGTACAAGAAGGTCGTGGAATATATGACAACATACGAAAGGCGGTACATTTTCTCCTTTCCTCTAATATTGGTGAAATACTTACTATATTTGTAGCCATACTCCTTGGCTTACCCACTCCCCTTGTAGCAGTTCAGCTTCTTTGGGTAAATCTAGTGACTGACTCTCTTCCTGCTATATCCTTGGGAGTAGAGCCTGCATCAAAGGATATAATGAGAAGAAAGCCTATCTCACCAAAGAAGGGAATGTTTGCCGATGGGCTTGCCCTGCAGATAATTATCGAAGGTATACTTATAGGCTCCTTAGCTCTTTGTGCTTTTGTCATTGGAACTAGGTATTATGACACTCCGGGATTATATAACTCCCTAATCCACCATGATGTAAATGCATTAAACTCTTATACACCCTGGGTTGGAAGGACTATGTGCTTTGCGGTATTAAGTCTATCCCAGTTATTTCATTCATTTAATATGAGGAGCCATCTCTCTCTTTCAGAAATAAGAGTTTTTTCAAACAGCAAGCTGGTAATGTCCTTTATCATATGTGCTTTATTACAGATTGTAGTTATATCCATAGCTCCCCTGGCAAGGATATTCCAGGTTGTTCCCTTGAATATGCGTCAATGGGCAATAGTATTTTTATTAGCCATAGCTCCTATAATTGTAGTGGAGCTTCAAAAGAAAATAAATAATAAAAGAGCTACTTGAATTATTTCTAGATTCAGTTTATATTAGATATATCAGTAAATTTACTATATTAGGAAATACCCGAATCGAGAGGTGTAACATGTCAGCTCTATCTAATTATTATTTAGCACCACTTAAACCTTATGATGAAAATATGTGGGATTATTTTGCTTTATATGATAACATGCCTTATGTATGGGATATGAATAATGACAGGCGTATTACCTTAGTAAGCGGTAATGTAATAAAGGGTTATCGTTGTAAGATAAAAGAACCATATGAGATAAAACACTAAAGTCATAATACATACTAGAATATAAGAAGCTATTGCAAAACATCAAAGATTGGATATTTTGCAGTAGCTTCTTATATATATTCCTATATTAAAATAAAAACCTATTGGCCATTAAGCTAAACTATTTTAAAGCTAAGCAGACGGGCCCCTGTATAATCATTTATACCATATATGATTGCAGTTGCCGTGCCCTTATTCTTATTATTAATATAAACCACCTTATAGTCCTTGCCGTTAACTAAAGTTTTACTTCCGTTTTTTATTTTAATATTGGGCTTTAGTGCTTTTCCGCTATATTTTTGCTGATTTATCTTACTTACCGTTAAGTCTTCTACATCCTTGGTACTACTCATAAAGTGAATATCATCAACCCGATAAAGATAGGTTTTTTTATCATAATAGTTTGTTCCTGCCACTACTATACTATCATTGCCTATGATACCTCCATATGTCACCGAAGAGTTGGAGTAGTATTCTCTATAGCTTGATAGTAAAACAGAGCAGGTTTTTTCGGTAATACAATCGTATATAAGAATTTTCCCATTCCTAGCATAAGCATCACCATTACCAATGAATACAATCTTATCCTCCGGAGTAATATAAGCACTTTGGATCAAGCCGATATCCAACTCTTTATTATGTATAACCTTAAAACTTGAATCCAGATGATATAGCGCTATCATATCCCGTTTGGCCCAGTAATATATATAATAGTCTTCATGATTGCCCTTAAGTATCCTGGGTGCACTCTGTCCAATAGTTCCTCCGCCGTCTGCCTCATCCACAGTAATTTTAGTCTCGATAGTCTCTTTACCTTCCTTATTAATCGAAAATATTTTAAAGGTATTAGCAGCTCCAATATTTCCGACAGTAATTATCCTTCCATCATCCGAGGCTATTAAGTTCATTGTAGCTAAAGAATTATTGCTCATCATTTCGTAATTATTCACAGAAATAATATTCCCATTACTATCTAGACGAACTATGTCTTTCCCACCATCAAAGACATCCTCAAATAATAGAATTGTGCCATCCTCAATCTCCACAGTATCGATGAAGAAATGACAGCTACCACCAGCCTCCATTAGCAGCTCCCATATAACATCTCCGGTTTTTGAGTTAATTTTAGTAATCCAAGTTGCGGTCACAACATTATATTGTGAGTTTGTTTTACTAGTGAGCCTGCCTCTTCCTCCCCCTACCGCCAGGATGTTACCATCACTAAGCTCTATAAGCTTATCGCATGTCACATCATAGAAGGTTTCATAGGATATGCTACTGTTTTCATTTTCTGCCCTTGCCTCCAGCCCATAGGTCCATTTCTCTTTATTCTTATTATCATAGCATGTAAGCTTTACCCGGTAGGGAACATTATACTCATCAATTATCAAATCTGATACAAGGACACTTCCATTCCTTAGCCCCAAGACATTATTTATTTTTGATATATCCTCCGGTAACTTGGTGGATTGTATAGCAGATACCCTTATAACCTTAATGATGGTGCTTTTATTATTAATGGTCCCCTTAAGTAGCACAAGTGCATTGCCCTTTGACTTGATCTGATAGTTACCATTGTTGTTAACAGTAATAACAGATTTGCTTAAAGATTCGAATTTGCAATTCTTAAAGGTTTTCATTATACTACTTTCAATTTCAAAATACCCACTACCACCCACTTCCCCAACAAAATCCTCATATTGAAGCTTGTCTGCTGTCTTTTCTTTTTCAGAGGCATTCACAGCCTTTTCCATCGTTGCTGAGCTTTCAGCCACAAATTTAATTCCCTTTTTCTTGGCATATTCTTCAGCATATGAGCCAGAGCTGCCATATATAGCTGTTAATTTTGGACTTTTATAAAAGGCATTATCTCCTATCGCTTTGGCTGTCGGTGGTATATAAACCGCTATCAACTTTTCACAATAGGCAAATGCTAGGTCACCGATTGCCGAGACATTCTTAGGTAAGGTGACTCCAGTCATGGATGAATTCCCATAGAAGGCGTAGTCATTTATTGTATTCACCTCTTTTGGTATGGTTATAAGACCGGAAGCAGAAACTGCATCAACTAGGATTCCATTAATGATTATAAAGGGTCCCTTACTCTTACAAATCGACAACCATGGGGTATCTACAAATGCATCCTCACCAATTGTGCTTATATTACTACTAAACTTAATATCAGTCAATTTGCTACAACCATAAAAAACACGATCTGGTATTTCTACTACATCATTATTTAACTCTATTTTTTCCAAGGAAGTACAATTCTCAAATGCCCTAGGTCCTATAGTACTCACCCATTCCAGATTTATATTTGTCAATCCCGTGCAATCAAAAAAACCGGCCTCTCCAATTCTTGATATTCCTTCCATATCCAATATTTTTAATTTTTCACATCCTGCAAACATCCAGTCAGTTATTTGATATGTATCCATAGTTACCGATTTTAAATTGATACATCCCGAGAAAAGACTATCGCCTAGACTAGCTGATTTTGGAATAACAATATTCTCAAGACTAGTACAGTAAGCGAAGGCAGCATCCCGTATGTGGCTAACGCTATCGGGTATTATTATTTCCTTAAGAGAAGTGCAGCTATCAAATGCATATTCGCCAATTTCTATAACAGTATTTGGGATAACAACCTTTGTTATCTTATCATTCCAGGCAAAAGCAAATTTACTTATAAATACGACACTATCTGGAATAACAACTGTTGTTGCATCTCCACGATATCTTGTCAGCCTATTGCTATTCATTTCAAACTCTTCCCCCGCAGCAGACACTTCAGCTGACCTATTACTATGCACAATTACGAGTAGTAGAAACACAAAGATGATATACTTGATATTTTTTTTCATTGGTATTTCATACTCCTTTCAACCCCCATTATTTATATCCCTAATTTTACTATTATAACTAGTATATACAATAATCTGGTAAATTGATAGGACAAATGTCAAAAAACAGGATGTCAGATATTAATCCGACATCCTCAGTCAATATTGCTATTATTATATACTATCTACTAACCTTAAAGGCTTTCTTACCAGGATATACAGCATTACTTCCAAGCTCCTGTTCTATTCTAAGTAGCTGATTATATTTTGCTACACGGTCAGTTCTGGAAGGCGCACCTGTCTTAATCTGTCCGGCATTGGTCGCTACTGCGATATCCGCAAGAGTTACATCCTCTGTTTCTCCTGAGCGATGTGATACTACAGCTGTCCATTTATTATTCTTTGCCATTTCAATTGAATCTAGTGTTTCAGTTAAGGTGCCTATCTGATTAACCTTAATTAATACAGAGTTGGAGATGTCTCCCTCTACACCCTTCTTGATTCTCTCTGTGTTTGTAACGAATAAGTCGTCACCAACCAGCTGTATCTTTCCTCCGATGCGATCGGTCAGTTTCTTCCAGCCTTCCCAATCCTCTTCATTCAAGCCATCCTCTAAGGATATAACAGGATATTTCTTGCAAATATCATCCCAGAAATCAACCATCTGATCAATAGTCTTATACTCTCCGGATTTCCAGAAGAGGTATTCTCCTTCTCTTCCTGCCTTCTTAGCCTCCTCATACATCTCTGTTGCTGCTGCATCGATTGCAATGTAGAAATCCTCACCGGGGCGATAGCCTGCAGCCTCGATAGCCTTAACAATATAATCAAGGGCCTCTGTATCGCTATTAAACTTAGGGGCAAATCCGCCTTCATCACCGACAGCGGTCACGTATCCGTCATTTTTAAGAAGCTTCTTCAAGGTATGAAATACTGTTGTAGACTGTTCTATTGCTTCACTGAAGGTTTTTGCTCCTACAGGCATTATCATAAATTCCTGAATATTAAGACTGGAGTCTGCATGCTTACCTCCGTTAATAATGTTCATCATGGGTACAGGAAGAGTCTTAGCGTTCACACCACCAATATATCGATATAATGGAATATTAAGAGAATTGGCTACTGCCTTAGCTGCTGCTAGGGATACTCCAAGTATAGCATTGGCACCAAGCTTTCCCTTGTTTGGTGTTCCGTCAAGCCTAATCATGGCAGCGTCTAGCTCTGTTTGATTGCTGGCATCCATTCCCTGAAGGGCTGATGCAATTGCAGTATTTATATTCTCCACGGCCTTTTTTACGCCGTTACCAAGATATCTACTCTTATCACCATCCCGTAGCTCAACCGCCTCAAAAGCTCCTGTTGATGCTCCTGATGGAACAGCTGCTCTACCCATACTGCCGTCTGCTAATATAACCTCAGCCTCCACAGTAGGATTACCTCTAGAGTCTAGTATCTCACGTCCTATTATCTTCTCAATCTTCAAATTTTTCATGTGCTTAGTCCATCCTTTCATATATATGTTGTTTAAATATTATCCTTGCTAAGACTTAATACAATCATCTTTTCTATTGTCTACAAAAATATGGAAACTATACCTCTCAATATTACATTAAATTTGAGAAAATATATGTGATTTATGTCACAGTCTGTATTTATTTAAGCGGATTAAACTCGAAAACCAAATCCGCTTATCCTGTACATTGTACACAACTATAGTTCTTCGGGCAAGCACTAATATGGTAAATGTTTGATTCAAATTATTGGATTGCTATGAATTATAAATATTGATATACTATTTTTAATATTGATAAAAAGGAAAGGATAAAATATTATGAGTAAAATTTTTGATACTCTTCAGCCATACCTTGATAAAGCTATGGCATTAGAAACAGCAAGAAATTTATTTGAATGGGATGAGCAAACATTAGCACCCTTTGAGGCAGCGAACTATACTTCTAAGGTTGTGGGCATTCTATCAGATGAATATATGAAATGTTTGATAAATGATGATGTGAGAAAGCTTATTAAAAAGCTTAAGGAGGATAAGGAGCAGGAGGAGCTTACTGATAAGGAAAAGGCTATCATTAAGGAGCTTGATAAAACCTATGAACAGCTTGAAAGTATTCCACCTGAGGAATACAGAGCCTTTAACGAGCTTACCATAGTCGCTAACAGAGCCTGGACTAAGGCAAAGAAGGATAATGATTATGACTACTTTGCACCCTATCTGAAGAAGATAATTGAGTATAAGAAGAAATTTGCAGGGTATCGTGCAAAGAAAGGCAAGGAGCTATATGAGGTTCTTCTGGGTGATTTTGAAGAATGCTTCGGTATAAAGGAGCTTGATATATTCTTTGATAAAATAAAAAGCGAAATTGTACCCTTATTAAAGCAGGTATCCCAAAAATCAGATACTATCGATAAAAGCTACAATTTCTTAAAATACGATCTTGATAAGCAGAGAGAATTTAACAGATATCTCTGTGGCTATTTGGGCTTTGATTTTAACCGGGGTGTTATTGCAGAAAGTGCCCATCCCTTTACCTTGAATCTTCACAATCATGATGTCCGAATCACTAACAAATTCATGGAGAATAATTTGGAAAGCGCTATGTTCTCAGTAATACATGAAACAGGACATGCTTTATATGAAATGAATATTGATGATTCTCTAACACAGACACCGGTAGGATCCGGGGCTTCTATGGGAATGCATGAATCACAATCCAGATTATTTGAGAATATTATAGGCCGAAGCGAAGCCTTCTGGACACCTATATACACAAAATTAGTAGAAACCTATCCTGAGAATTTGAAGAATATAAGCCTAGAGCATTTTATAAAGGGTATTAATAAGGCCCAGCCAAGCCTTATACGTACCGAGGCTGATGAGCTATCCTATTCTCTTCATATAATTATTCGTTATGAGATTGAAAAGGCCATATTTTCAGGTGAAGCAGACGTGGATAAGCTTCCCCAGCTTTGGAATCAGAAGTATCAGGAGTATATAGGTTTAACTCCAGCCAACGATGCGGAAGGCATCCTACAGGACATTCACTGGTCCTATGGTGAATTCGGATATTTCCCTTCATACGCCATAGGTTCAGCTATCTCCTCTCAGCTTTATGCAAAAATTAAGGAGCTTATGCCTGTGGATGATTACCTAAAAGAAGGTAATATTACACCCATACGTGAGTTTCTAAGAGATTCAGTACACAAGTTCGGTGCAACTAAAAACACAAACCAAATCCTTAAGGATGTTACCGGAGAAGAATTTAATGCTGATTATTATGTAGATTACTTAAAGGAAAAATATGAAAATCTTTACTCCTTATAAGATTATAAAAGGTTAGGTATAATAAATATTAGTGCATATTTATGCCTTGTTTTATTGTTATGTGCATAATTATGAACTTATGCTTGCATTATTAGCAATATTAGTTTAATATAGCTTATAACTAGATAACAGTAAGCAATTTAAATAATATGTACTGAAATTAAGTACTTGATTAAAGAGGAGTAATAAGATGAAGCTTTGGGGCGGACGCTTTACAAAGGAAACAAATAAGCTAGTACATAATTTTAATTCTTCCATATCATTTGACAGGAGACTCTTTCGTCAGGATATAGAGGGCAGTATTGCCCATGCTACTATGTTGGAAAAGCAAAAAATAATATCTAAGGATGAAAGAGACCTAATAATTAAGGGTCTTTCGGATATAAGGGAAGAGATTATAGAAGGCTCTCTTGAAATTTCGCAGGAATACGAGGATATTCATAGCTTTGTAGAGTCACATTTGATAAAGAGAATCGGAGAAGCAGGCAAAAAGCTCCATACAGGACGCAGCCGTAATGATCAGGTTGCTCTTGATATGAAGCTATATATAAGAGATGAAATAAACGTACTTGATAATCTTATAAAGACGTTTCTTCTTACAATTCATAAAATAATGAAGGAAAACACTCAGACTTATATGCCTGGATTTACACACCTTCAGAAAGCACAGCCTGTTACACTCTCACACCATATAGGCGCTTATTTCGAAATGTTTAAGAGAGATCGTTCTAGACTATCAGATATTAAAAAACGAATGAATGCCTCGCCTTTAGGCTCAGGTGCGCTGGCAGGTACAACCTATCCACTAGATAGAGAGTATTGTGCTCTTTTGTTAGGGTTTGACGGTCCAAGTCTTAATAGTATGGACAGTGTATCCGATAGGGATTATTTGATTGAGCTTCTTTCGGCCTTATCAACCATAATGATGCACTTAAGTCGTCTAAGCGAGGAAGTTATAATATGGAACAGTAATGAATATCGGTTTATTGAACTGGATGATTCCTACTCCACAGGCTCCTCCATTATGCCACAGAAAAAGAACCCTGATATAGCCGAGCTTGTGAGAGGAAAAACGGGTAGAGTATACGGTGCCTTAATATCCTTACTTACCACAATGAAAGGACTTCCGCTTGCATATAATAAGGATATGCAAGAGGATAAGGAACTGACTTTTGATGCTATTGACACCGTTAAGAGCTGTATTGCATTATCAAGCGAAATGCTATCAACTATGAAATTCAATAAGGATATCATGGAGGACAGTGCAACAAAAGGCTTTATTAATGCTACCGATGCAGCAGATTATCTTGTTAATAAGGGAGTCCCCTTTAGGGATGCTCATAGTATTATAGGAAAATTAGTATTAGAATGTATTGATAAGAACATCTCTCTAGACAAATTGAGCTTAGAAGATTACAAAGCGATAAGCCCAGAATTTGACGACGATATTTACGAGGCTATCAGCCTTACAACCTGCGTAAACAAACGAAATACCTTCGGCGCCCCCAGCAAAGAAGCCATGCAGAAGGTTCTAGCACTTAATGAAGAATATCTATATAATGATTAGTAAAGAGGGGGCTGTTTTAAAACAGCCCCCTCTTAGTTTATTTGTTTAACCATGCAAAATCGGGATACTTAAATATCGCCTTTCCTTTAATCTTTGCCTTATTAACAAATTGATTATCCCATGCTCTTGCATCCTCGGAGACATTTCTGTTGTCTCCCATCATAAAATAATATCCCTCTGGTACGTCAACAGGTCCGAAGTCCTGCTTTCTCATAGGCTCCAAAAGATAGTCCTCGTTCATTTCTTCATCATTTATATATAATATGCCGTCTTTGATTTCGATCTTATCCCCGCCGACACCGACAATTCTCTTGATATAATCCACTTCTTCATTATCGGGAAAAGGAAATACTACGATATCTCCCCGCTCGGGATTATTAAACATATAAGACAAACGTAATGTAAAGACTCTGTCTCCTGTCATAATAGTATTTTCCATCGAACCGGATGGCACCTTTACTTGAAAGAAAACAAATCTGTTAATTAATAATGCTACGACTATGACTATAGCAAATATTACTGTCCAGCTGATTATTTCTTTAAAAATTCGTTTTGCCATTAGAGTATCTCCTTTACCTACATGTAGATTTAGTACAATGGAATATCAGGGCTTTGAATAACTCCCCAAAAGGCCGGCTTTTGAAGCAGATAATTGTCAAAAAGCAAAGGATAACTTGGCACACTAGGTTTATTAAGCCAGGATATATCATCAGAAAGTCCCCAGAAGGTTACATTAGTGATATTTGCTCCTCCGGATTCATGGGCATTATTAATAAACATAAACAACCTCTTATATCTCATTGCCTGCCTCATTAATTCCTCCTCGGAATTATCTGTCATACCCATATCAAGCTCGGTAATCTGAACTTCAAGACCAAGCTCTCCATATTCCAAAAGAGATGTATTCACATCCATCAATGAAGGATTATCTATAGTTAAGTGAGTCTGTAATCCTATACCATCTATAAGCCCTTTTTCCTTTAACTCCTTAACTAATTTTTTCATATATAGCAACCTGCCCTTTTCTTCAGTATTATAATCATTATAAAAGAGCTTCACATCAGGGTCAGCATATTTTCTTGCATATTCAAATGCCTTCTCTATAAATTCTGGTCCTACTACCTCGTACCAAAGACTTTCCTTAGCACGATAACCGTTCTCATCTCCCTCTCCAGGATTAATAGCCTCATTAACCACATCCCATGCATAGATGAGACCGGGATAATTAGTCTGAGCATATTCCAGAACCTGACGGATATAATTCTCCATACGCTTTAGCATAAGCTCCTTTGAAACCAAAGGCGCGTCTGTAGCTGTGGAATACCCTACTGCAAAAAACCATCTAGGTGTCTGGCTATGCCAGACAAGAGTATGACCTCTTACAGGTATATTTGCTTCCTGTGCAAAGTCTAGTATTGGCTTAACCCTCTGAAAGCTAATTGCAGGATTATCATCATATTTAGGGTCGGACATTGATGTGGCATGATCAAGCAAGCTGTCAGGCTTTAGTTCATTACCTGGCGTCAGACTGTTGAATTGCTGCTTTATAAGCTCCTGACGACCCTCAGGAATCTCACTTGCAGTGACGGCTACTCCCATACTAAATAAATCCTTATACACTTCCTTCAATGAAGGTATTTCCCCACGGTCAACTATGGCTATTTCACGCTTTAGTGTAATACCGTCTATATAAAAATCGAGTAGTGCTCCATCTGCAAAACCGGTTTCAAAATACACACTGGCAGTATTGGTATCTTCCGGAATAATTATGCTTCCTTCTATCTTGGTCCATTCCCCTCGTTTTGCCATTGTAGACGCAAAGCTTAAGTACTGATTATTATTTCTCTCAACCTTACAATCAATTTGAAGCTGATTGGGTCCTTCCTCATATAATACCCAACCATCGATAACATATTTCTCTCCATCAATTAATTCTTCAGATAAATCAACTGTTGCTCCATTCCAAAGTGCAGTTCTTCCACTAACAAAAAGCGAGTTTGACCCAATCTGGGCTTTGCCACTTACAATCTCAACCTTGGCTGCTCCTCTTCCTACAAATAATGTTGAATCACCCTCAAAGTCTTCTTCATATATTAAATCCTCTTTAACCTCCACGCTACCCATATGCATAGTATATTCCACTGGCTCGGCTACAGGAGTATGATTAACATCCTTTCCAGCTTCATCTTGGCCATCGGTATTTTCATCATTCGTGTTATTGTCTTCAGGCGCATTCTGGTCTGTAGCCGTATCCGCTATTTTATCATCCTTCTCAGGAGATTTGGTATCATTCTTGCAACCCCCTAAAATCATTGACATAAGTAATACTGATGCAATTATAAAGAATCTTCTAAGACTACTTTTTCTCATAATTTACATATAGATTATCCACAGCTTTTAAGGTGCAAAAGTATGGTAAATCCTACCTCTCCTTTCTTATGTACAAATATTCTCCTCCAATACATTAATATAATACCACAAATATATGGTATCCTCAAATAAATTCGAAAATATTTCCAGAATTCTTACTGTGAAAATCTAATCGAGTAGGAGGTAGCTGATTAATTCAGCCACCGACCTCTCACACCACCGTGCGTACCGTTCGGTACACGGCGGTTCAATCTTATAACTAAATATGAACTAACTGATATTGGTCTAGTAGCGAT